>CAIQMJ010001073.1 GCA_903872875.1 uncultured Variovorax sp. | reverse complement strand
GTTCGTCGCTGCGCGTGAGCGACTTGCCCAGCGCGCCTTCGATGCGCTGCAGGTGGCCGACCAGCTTGTCGTTCGACTCGCTGAACAACTGCACCGCGAAACCGAAGGCCTCGCCCAGGCTCGCGACCTCGACGGCGCTGCCCGTGACCTGCGCGGCGACAGCGGCCATCCTGCCGGTCTCGGCCTCGACCGTGTCGGTGAAGCGGCTGCCGACCCGTTCGAGCACGTCGGCCGAGGCGGCCACCAGCGCGTCGACCGCAACGCGCTGTTCGGTCGATGCATGGTTCACCGCATCAAGCAGCGTGGAGAGCGTCTCCAGGATGCGGCTGCGTTCTTCCAGCATCGCGTTGTCGCGCGCCATGCTGTCCGACAGCTTCTGGCGCAGCTCGGCCACCACCTCGGCCGCGGCGCGCGGCGCCTCGGCAGCGGTCTGCAGCAGCTGCGCGATCTCGGCGATGGTGCTCTGCGCATGCGCTTCGGCCGTGGCCGACATGTCCCGCGCGTTCTGCGCCAGCGTGTCGAGCAATTGCTGCTGCGCCTGCGCGGCATGCGTGGCGGCCTGCTGCCATTCATGCCGCAGCGATGACGCCATCGACGCGAGCGATGTCGTCCAAGCCGACAGCCGCTGTTCGTCGCGCGACTGCATGTCGGTCTGCAGCGCGGCATGCGACTGATCGACCGTGCGCAGCAGCGACGCCGCGTTCTGCGCGAACTGCGCGGACATGCCGTCGATCAGGGCCGCGGAGCGCTGCGTGAAGGATTCGGCCATGCGCTCATGCGCGTCGCGCAGGTCCTTCGACAGCGCCTCGGTCGTGCGCCGGTGCGCGGCGAGCGCCGTCTGCCAATTGCCCGCGACCTCGCCGGTGGTGGCCTCGAAGCGGCTCGACAGGCCGTCGAGCTGCAGCCCGACCGTGCGGGAAATGCCTTCATGCAGCGAGGCCGTCTCGCGCGCAATGCCGGCCATCGTCGCTTCGACGACCGGCTGGATCGCGGCGCTGGCGGCCCGTGCGCTGTCGAGCAGGCTCTGCTTCAGCGTTCGGTCGACGGAAGAAGCGAGCCCCGCGTAGGCCGCCTCGGCCTGGCTGTGGAAGCGGTCCTGGCTGCCGATCAGGTGTTCATTCAGCGCCTGGCTCTGGCGTTCCATCGCGCTCATCATGGCCTGCAACCGGTCGACCAGTGCGGGCATCCCGTGGGCATGCTGCTGCAGCAGCTTGAAGGATTCGTCACGCTGGTGCGCGATCGAGTGGGCGCGCAGGGTGGTGGCCGCGCGCGTGTCGAGCATCTGGCCGGCCTGCAGCCGTTCCCGCCGGCAGAGCGCCGAGGTCAGACCCAGCATGGCGGAGGCCGCGACGCCCGCCACCGACGTGCCGAACGCCAGCCCCAAGCCCTTCACCGGTGCCGAGAGAGACGCCCGTATGGCGTCCAGGTCGGTCGCGCCGAGCAGTGCCGCGCCGGTCCCGTTGAGGGTGACGACCATGCCGAGGAAGGTGCCCAGCATGCCGAGCAGCACCAGCAGCCCGGCCAGGTAGGGCGTCATCGCCGGGCCGGGCAGGCCGACGCGTTCGCCTTCGATGCGCAGGCGCACCGCGTTGCGCAGCGAGGGGTGGAGTGGCTCCAGCCATTTGCCCAGGCTGGCCGGCGGCGACGAGAGGGCCGTCAATGCATGCGACAGCGTGACCGTCGCCTGCTGGAAGCGGTGAAGCTCCAGCAGGCCCATCACATAGAAGGCGCCGATCAGCGCGGTGATGGCCAGCGCCAGCGGGCTGGAGCCGATGTAGCCGGCGCCGACCCAGCACACCACGGCCAGGCCGGCCGCCGCTGCGGCGTAGTGAAGAAATCTGTTCATGGTTCCCTGGTCGTCTCTTGTCTCATTCGAAGGGTCTCGAGCAGCCCTTCGACCGGTTGGAATCGAAAGTCCAGTTCGGCCTGCAGCACGTCCTGGAAGTCCTGGTGGAATACGTCCAGCCACGCCGCATGGCCGACATCAGGCCGCGCGGTCGCCGACGTTTGAACGCTTTCGTCCGGCGCGAGCGGGTCGGCCCGGCGAAGGCGCACGAAGTGCTTCTCGAGCAGCGCAGGCACGCTCGCGAGCAGGCTGTGTTCGCGAGCGCCCAGCGCCTGCTCCATCACGACGTCCACTGCGGCGAGCCGTGCCATCTCCGGCGAGCGTGCAGCCAGCGCGGCGCGCAGGCGGGCGCGCAACGGGCCGACGCCGGCTTCCATTGCCTGCTGCCGCGCAAGGTAGCGCCGGCGGTACGACGCAAAGTCCGTCGCGCGCGCGACGTCGTCGCCGATCGAGGCGGCCAGTTCGGTGCGCACCCGGGCGCAGTCGCGCTCCTCGGCATTCGCCGATGGGCGGCCTCCATGTTGCGGAATTGCCGGACCGCCGCTCAATGCGGCGGATAGCGAGATGGCATCGGTCCAGCCAAGCCATTGGCTCCATCGATCCGCCGTTGCCGGTGGTGCGTTCCGGGGTTCGGTGTCGGCCAGTCGGGCAAGCAGTCGAAGAAGCGCCGAGCCGGTGAAACCTGTGCGCCGTGACACTTGCATATCGCCAGTTCGAAAAACCCGGCAGTCTACACCGCACGCTTTCGGTGCCTTTGCAACTTGGGGTAACGGTTGGCGGAGGGTCAGATGCCCGCGTTCTGGCCGGGATTCGACCGGCCGATGCCTTGGCAGGATCGCCGCCGGTTCATATTTTCCGGGATTCCAATGGGCGACCTCCATAAGCGAATCGCGTCCAGCTTCGACGCGCAAGGCTGAGGGCCACCATCGTCAATGTGAGTGCCGCGGAGCGCTGACCGACGCCGCCGGGAGCCGCGCTGCCGCGGTGATTCATTCGCCGACGCGGCGGATGAATCCTTGGGCAGGCGCGCGCCATGCGATGTCGCCCGTCGCCTGCGATGCATCGGCCGCGCCGCAGAACAGCAATCGGTCCTCGCGCAGCAGGAAACGCCAGGTGCCCAGAGGCGACGCCGGCGCCAGCGGCTGCAAGGTCGCATCGCCCAGCTCGATCGGCGCGTCGGGTGCTGCCGGATCGGGAGCGCCCTGCCACGCCGTTCCCAGGATGCGCCGCGCGTCGGCATCGTCGAGGCGGCCGGTGGTGGTCGAGAGCATCCAGCGCACCGGTCCGGGCGCCGTGGCCCGCAAGCGTGCCCAGTGCGTCTCGTCGTCCGGGAGCGGATCGATCAGCGCCCAGGCGCCGTCGCTGCCGCCGACGAAGTAGCTGTGCAATCCCGCGCGTTCCGTATCCGAGCGGTCGGCAGCGGTCACGCGCCAGATGCGCGGCGACAACTGCATGGCCAGGCCCGGCTCGAGCGTGGCGCGCGCGCCGCCGGCGCCATCCGGATCGACGAAGCCGACTTCGTCGTAGGCCGGTTCGTCGATGTTCACCGGCCGCCGGCCGGTCGGCCCGTCCGCCAGCCGGGGCATGACCATGCGGATCTCGCGCAGCGCGCGGGCATGTGCAAGACAGTCGGCCACGGTGGCGAAAGCCCGCAGGTCGGACAGGATGACGCGCGTCACGTTCATCAGCTTGAGCCCGGCACGCGCATCGATCGCGTCCGCCGGCCGCAACCACAGGTGTTCGACCGTCTCTCGGCCATCGGGTCGCACTTCCTGCCGAGCGGGCAGGGCTGCGACGAAGAAGCGGGTGTCGAATCGCCGCGGCATGCCGGGCGGCGTGAGCCAATGGGTGCAGTAGACGAGCCGGTCGACCGCCAGGTGCCAGCCACGCGCATCGCAGATGGTCAGCAGCGCATCCGTGCCTTCATCGGCGGCTGCGCGCAGCCGGTCGAGCTCCTCCGGTGCGAGATGATCCAGCACCACGGGCCTGCCATCCGTGTCGGTGGCGAACAGCAGGCCGGCCTCTTCGAAGCACTCGCGCACCGCCGCCACGTGGAAGTCGAGGCCCCCCTCGACCACGCCGAGCCGGGCGCTGGCGGCAACGTCGTCGAGTCCGCGGCAGCATGCATGGAGCCGCGGGTCGGCTGGGTCGAGCACGCCACCCGGGAAGACCGCTGCACCGCTGTTCTGGTCGTTGGCTTTCTCGGCGCGACGCAGCAGCAGCACTTCGAGGCCTTCTGCACCGTCGCGCATCACGATCACACTGGCGGCGCGGCGGATCGGCCGCATCGCCGGCGCGCCGGAAGAAGTTGCGGCCGGATGGGAAGGTGCCGTGGGAGGAAGGATTGGCTGCATCGCTTGTCTCGGGTGTCTGTTCTTCGCTTTATCGTAGCGCGACCGCGAGAATGCGCGGGGCCGCCACGCGGCCCTCAACGACCGGACACGACAGGACTTCTCCATGGCAACTGAAATCGAGCGCAAGTACCTGGTGCGCGACCCCTCCATCGTTCGCGGCCTGACGGGCACGCGCATGGCCCAGGGTTATGTGGCCGACAACGGCATGTGGGTGCGCGTGCGCATCGCGGGCACGCGGGCCTTTCTGACGCTCAAGGGCAAGTCCTCGGGCCTGTCGCGTGCGGAGTTCGAATACGAGATACCGGTGCCGGATGCGGAAGACCTGCTGGCCCATCACTGCAGCCTCGGCCGGCTCGAGAAGGTCCGCTACCTTGTGCCCGTCGAGGGATTCGTGTTCGAAGTCGACGTGTTCGAAGGTGCGCTTGCAGGCCTTGTGCTGGCCGAGATCGAACTCGAATCGGAAGACGTCGCATCGCCGACGCCCGCTTGGCTGGGCGCCGAGGTCAGCCTGGACTTCCGCTACAGCAACTCGTCGCTGGCCAAGACCGGCGTCGTACCCGCAGGCTGAGTTCCGTGGGGCGTCGCGTCGGCCATGTAGGCGCGGCCGCCGCGGCGTGCCTCGCTGCCGTGGCTGCTGGCGAACCCGTCATACACGAGGCAGCCGACCACGAAGCTGAGCATGGCCAGGCAGCAACCGATGGCGAAGAGGAGGAAGAGTTCGAGAAACATGTCGGCTCCGGTGGTTCATTGCGCTGCATGCAATGTCTTCGGCCCGGGCGCGCGCAGCGTCGGTTGCGGCGGTGCGACCGTGTGAGGCCGCGAAGGCGCGTCGTGTCGGTGCTGTCCTGCTCCGTTCGATTCTCCGGCGTCAGAGCTGCGTCGCGAGCAGGGACGCGAGTCGCTCCATCGCCTTCTCGTGCCAGGGACGCGCCTGCCAGGCTTCGTAGCTCAGCCGCTTCGACTGCAGCAGGTCGACCTCGAACTGCGCCGTCTGTTCGGCCGCGAAAGCCGGGTCGTAGATGTTGAGGTTCGCCTCGTCGTTGAGGCGGAACGACCGGTTGTCGAAGTTCGTCGAGCCGACCGACACCAGCAGGCCGTCGACCGTGAACACCTTGCAGTGGAACATCGTCGGCTGGTATTCGCTGATCTCGGCGCCGGCCTGCAGCAGGTCCCCCCAACTGGCGCGCGATGCGTGGCGCACCGTCTGCGAATCGATGACGGGGCCGGGCGTGATGATGCGCAGCCGCACGCCGCGCCGCATCGCGGCCACCAACGCGTCGACCGTGAGTTCGTCCGGCACGAAATAGGCGCTGGACAGGTCGATCGTCTTCGTCGCCGCGGCGATAGACAGCAGGTACATCAGGTGCATGCTTTCGCTGCCGCCCGACGGCGAACTGCTGAACATCTGGGCGCGCCCGGCGCCGGCCTCCGGCAACGGCGGGAAGTAGCGCTCGCCGTGCAGCACTTCGCCGGACACCTTGACCCAGTTGTCCATGAAGACCGCCTGCATCTGGGCGACGACAGGACCTTCGACGCGGTAGTGCGAGTCGCGCCAGTGCTGTGCGTCCTGGGCGTCGCCGGTCCATTCGGGCGCGATCCCGACGCCGCCCGTGAAGCCGATGCGGCCGTCGACCACCAGCAGCTTGCGGTGCGTGCGGTTGTTCATCCGGCCGATGTCGTACCAGCTCGGCTTGTGGAATTTACGTATCTGCACGCCGGCAGCCTCCATCTCGCGCAGGAAGCCTGCATCGACCTTCGCGCTGCCGACCCAGTCGAGCAGCACGTGGACCGCAACGCCCGCGCGTGCGCGCTCCGACAGTGCGTCCGCAAAGGCGCGGCCGATGTCACCCGACCAGTAGATGTACGTCTCGAAGGTGATGCTGCGCTGTGCGCCGCGGATCGCAGCGAGCATCTGCGGGAAGATGCGGTCGCCGTTCTGCAGCGCTTCGAAACGATTGCCGTCGGTGATCGGCGGCCCCAGCATCACGCCCAGCGCACGCTGGTACTGGGCGTCGTGCAGTGCATATTCGTGGCGCACCTGCTCGTCGAGCTTCTTCTCGCTGCCGGTGAAATTCAGCACCAGCAGCGTGCCGGCCAGCGTGAGGACGAAGGTCAGGGCGATGGCTTTCCAGGGGCGTGTGCGTTTCATCGGCAGCAAGATGCCACACAGGATCAAGCTCCGAGGGTCAGGTCTGCGCGTCGCGCTGTTGTCCTGCATCGACACGGGATATCGCCGCAACTGCGTCAAATGACATGGCACGTCGCAACGATTTGTGGCTGTAAGTGACAGTTGTGGGAATCGGCCTACGTCAGCAAGCGACCGAGCCCGATCAGAAACATGCGCCGGTGCCCGATGCGGCGGGATAGGATCGATGTGCAGGCCGACCCTCTGTGGTGATCGGCGCCGCCTATCTACAAAGACAAGAGGAATGGAATGAAGACCGAATACGACGCGGTTCTCGCCGCGCTGCGCGACGAGGAAAGCTCTGTCGTCGATACCTGGCTGACCGAAGCCCAGATCAACGACCCCGGCCAGCGCCGCACCGCACAGACCGACGCGACGGAGATCCTGCAGTTGTTGAGGAACGCGTTGCTCGCTGGTGGCGACCCTTCCCGATTCGAGTCGCCCGACTGGAGCAACCTGCGTGCGGCACTGGCCAACCTGTCGACCTCGCGCGCCGCGAAGGGGCAGTCCGCGGGGGATACGAGCCGCTTCGTGCTCGCGATGAAGAAGCCGCTGTTCACTTCGATACAGCAGCGCCTGGCAGGCGATCCGGCGGCGATGGGCGGCGCGCTCTGGGCACTTTCCACGCTGGTCGACAACCTGGCACAGCACACGGGCACGACCTACCAGCAGGCGCGCGAGGACATCATCCGGCGCCAGCAGGAGGAACTGCTCGAACTGTCGACACCCGTCGTGAAGCTCTGGGACGGCGTGCTTGCCGTACCGATGATCGGTGTGCTGGACAGCAGCCGCACCCAGATCGTGATGGAAGCGCTGCTGCAGAAGATCGTCGAGACCGGTTCCGAGCTGGCGATCATCGACATCACCGGCGTACCGACCGTGGACACGCTGGTCGCCCAGCACCTGCTGAAGACCGTGACGGCGATCCGCCTGATGGGTGCGGACTGCATCATCAGCGGCATCCGGCCGCAGATCGCGCAGACGATCGTGCATCTGGGCATCGACCTGCAGGGCGTCAGCACCAAGGCGACACTCGCCGATGCGCTGGCGCTCGCGTTGCGCCAGACCGGTTGGCGCGTCACGCGCGAGCAGTAAGGACGCCATGGACCGCATCCCGATCCTGCGCATGGGCAATACCCTGCTGGTGACCATCCAGGTCGACATGCAGGACCAGACCGCATTGACGCTCCAGGACGATCTCGCCAACCAGATCGCCAAGACCGGCGCCTCCGGCGTGATGATCGACATCTCCGCGCTGGAAATCGTCGACTCCTTCGTCGGCCGCATGCTGACCAGCATTTCGGGCATCGCCCGCATCCTGTCGGCCACCACCGTGGTGGTCGGCATGCAGCCGGCCGTCGCCATCACGCTGGTCGAGCTGGGCCTCTCGCTCGACGGCGTGAGGACCGCGCTCGACGTTGAACGCGGCATGGCGCTCCTGCGGCGATCGCAGCAGGAGAACGCTCTTGGCCGTTGAACCCGCGGGCACATTGCCGATCCAGTCCGAGCAGAACATCGTCGCCAGCCGGCAGATGGTCCGCCTGCTCTGCCAGGACCTGAAGCTGTCGCTGGTCGACCAGACCAAGATGATCACGGCCGCCAGCGAGCTCTCGCGCAACACGCTGATCCACGGCAAGGGCGGCCGCATGCGCTGGGAGTTCGTCGAGCGAAACGGCCGGCGCGGGCTGCAACTGCACTTCGAAGACGAAGGGCCCGGCATCGCCGATCTCGGGCTCGCGTTGACCGACGGCTGGACCAGCGGCAGCGGCATGGGCCTGGGGTTGCCGGGCAGCAAGCGCCTGGTCAACGATTTCGATGTCCAGTCTGCCGTCGGGCAGGGCACACGCGTGAGCATCACCAAGTGGAAGTAGTCGCGGGCTGGGTTCACAAGGCCTTCCCCATCGACGACGCCAGCCGCGTGGGTGAAGCGCGCCGTTTCGCGGCGCAGGCCGCCGCTGCCATGGGATGGGCCGAGCTGGAAGCAGGCCGGCTGGCGCTGGTGGTCACCGAACTCGGCACCAACCTGCTGCGCCATGCCCAGAAAGGGCGGCTGCTGATCGCATCACGGCCGGAGGCGTGCGAAGTCGAGGTGGTCTGCATCGACGAAGGCCCGGGCATCTCCGACCTGGCGCGATCGATGCAGGACGGCTACTCGTCCGGCAGCACACCCGGTACCGGGCTGGGTGCCGTACGGCGTCTGGCCAGCGATTTCGACATCCATTCGGCCGTGCCGGATGGCACGGTGTGTGTTGCACGTGTTCGCCCGGCGGGCGCTCCACGCGCCGTGCGCGCGGACGCGCAAGTCGACATCGGCGGGCTGTGCCTGCCGGCGCCGGGCGAGATCGAATGCGGCGACGCCTGGTCGGCCGCGCTGGAGGGCGACCGGATCGCGGTCCTGATGGCCGACGGACTGGGCCATGGGCCCGATGCGGCGCGGGCGTCGCGCGAGGCGCAGGCCGTCTTTGCGCGTGAGCCTTTTGCCGAGCTCCGTACGCAGCTGCAGCAGGCGCACCAGGCATTGCAGACCACGCGTGGCGCGGCCGTCTGCCTGGCCCGCCTGGACATCGGCACCGGCACGCTTCAATGGAGTGGCGCCGGCAACGTGATCGGCCGTGTGCTGTCCGGGGTGTTCGACAAGTCGATCCTCACGCAGCACGGTACGGTCGGCATGCAGATACGCAAGCCCGAGACCAGTTCGATGGCGCTGCCGGACCATGCGCTCGTGATCCTGCACAGCGACGGCATCGAGTCGCGCTGGACGGCCGACCGCCTGCGACCGCTGCTCCAGCGCGATCCGACGCTCGTGGCCGCAATACTCCTGCGTGACCACACGCGGCATCGCGACGACGCGACCATCGTCGTGATCCGCCGAAAGGAATAGTTGATGAACCCCGACACACCAGCGGCCAACGACGCGAACGATACGGTGGAGGATTGCCGCGCCGCGCTCGCTGCCAGCCGGCAGGAAACGGATGAACTGCGCGCCGAACTCGAGGAGACCAACCGCGGTGTGGTGGCGCTGTATGCCGAACTCGATGCGCAGGCCGAGCAACTCCGCAAGGCGACCGAACTCAAGAGCCGCTTCCTGGCCTACATGAGTCACGAGTTCCGCACGCCGATCAACGGAATCCGCAGCATCACGCGCCTGCTGAGCGACCACGTCGACGGCCCGCTGACGTCGGAACAGGAAAAGCAGGTCGGCTTCGTCGACGCGACGGCGGCGGAGCTTGCGGAGATGGTCGACGACCTGCTCGACCTCGCCAAGATCGAGGCCGGCCGCGTCGACATCTCGCCGGCCTGGTTCGAGATGGTCGACCTGTTCTCGGCGCTGCGCGGCATGTTCCGGCCGGTACTCGTGAACCCGTCCACCGTGCTGATCTTCGAGGCGCCCGACGGGCTGCCCAAGATCTATACCGACGACCGCAAGCTGTCGCAGATACTGCGCAACTTCATTTCCAACGCGCTGAAGTTCACTCCCGCCGGCGAGGTCCGCGTGACCGCCGTGCGCATGGGCGCGGAGTCCGTGAAATTCTCGGTGATCGACACCGGCATCGGTATCGCGCCGGAGCATCACGCGGCGGTCTTCGACGACTACTCGCAGGTGGATTCGCCGGTGCAGAAGCGCTTGCGCGGCACGGGGCTGGGACTGTCGCTGAGCAAGCAGCTGGCACATCTGCTCGGCGGCCGGGTCGAGGTGCAGAGCGAACTGGGCAAGGGCTCGATCTTC
>CAIQMJ010001072.1 GCA_903872875.1 uncultured Variovorax sp. | reverse complement strand
TGATGTCCGAACCCTCGCGCGCGAGCGCCAGGGATATCTCCAGGCCGATGCCCTTGCCGCCGCCGGTCACGACAGCGACCGGCACATCACCGATGGCGGCGCCGCTCATGGCACGCTGCCCTGGTGCGCACCGGCGCGCAGCGGCGTCGCCTGTCCAGCGATGAAGTGGTAGATCCGCGAAAGGTCTTCTCCGCCATGGCCTTGCGCGACGGCGGCATCCCAGATCGCGCGGACGGCATCGGCCGCGCCGTGTTCCACGCCCAGCGCTTCGGCCTGCTCGCTGGCCAGCACCACGTCCTTGTGAAGGATGCTGAGCTTGGCGCCGGTATTGAAAGTCCTCGACAAAATCTGTGCCTTGAAGGTCTCTTCGGTCGCACGGCTGCGGCCGGTGCTGGCATTGATCACGTTGATGGCCATCGCCTCGTCGATGCCGGCGCGCTGGGCCATCAGCACCATCTCGATGGCCAGCGACAGATTGGCGGCGTTGAGCATGTTGTTGGCGAGCTTCAGCACCTGCGCCTGGCCCGGCGTCTCGCCCACATGGAACAGGCGGTCCGACAGGCCCCGCAAGGCCGCCTCGACCTGCTCGAAGGCCGCGCGCGGCGCGGCGACGAAACAGGTCAGCCGCCCCGCGCGCTCGCCGGTCGGGCCACCGCTGACGGGCGCGTCGAGCAATGCGATGCCGCGTGCAGCAAGGGCAGACGCAATCCGCTCCATGGTGGCCGAGCCGATGGTCGACATCTCCACGTAATGGCGGACCGCGGTTCCCTCGATGACGCCGCCCTCGCCTAGTGCGACGCGCTCGCTGATCGCGGGCGACGGCAGGCAGGCCAGCACGATCTCTGCCTGCGAGCCGACGTCCCGTGCCGATGCGGCCTGCTGCGCGCCGTGCGCGACGAGGTCCGCCACGGCGGCTGGATTGGTGTCGTGGACCGTGAGCGCAAAGCCCGCGCGCAACAGGCGCAACGCCATCGGCCGGCCCATGTCGCCGATGCCGATCATCCCGATTCGGGTGCTCATGGTGCCGCCGATTCGAGTTGGGACAGGTCGACGTTTTCCTCCCTGAGGATGCGCCGCGCGATCACGAAGCAGTCGCGCGCAATCGGGATGCCGCAGTACATGCCGATGTGCAACAGCACTTCCCGCAGTTCGATCAATGGTACGCCGGTGTGCTTGAGTGCGATGCGGAAGTGCATCTCGAACTCTTCCATCCGTCCCTGCCCGGCGAGCATGCCGATCGTCAGCAGGCTCAGTTGCTGGTGCTTCAGGATGCCGCGCTGCCAGGTTCGGCCCCAGAGCTGGTTGGTGCAGTAGCGCTGCCATTCCTCGTCGAAGGCATTCTTGACGGCCAGCATGTCGTCGACATAGCGGTCGCCGATGATCTTGCGGCGCGTCGCTTCGCCTTCGGCCCAGATCTCGCTGGTGGCGGTGGTCGGTGCATTCAGGTCCATGGTCTTTCCTTTGTCTTCCTTTGTTTTGACAGGTCCGCCGTCATGCAGTTCAGTGCGCGGCCGCGAAGTCCGGCCGTGCGATGAAGCGTTCCAGGTGGTGATCGGCGTCGCCCAGGCAGAGATCGATCGCGGTCGCGCGCTTGAAGAGATGGGCCACGCGCATTTCGTCGCTCACGCCGAGCCCGCCATGCAGCTGTACCGCCTGCTGGCCAACGAAGCGGAGCGCTTCGCCGATGCGGATCTTGGCGGCCGATATGCAGCGACGACGATGCAGGACGTCCTCCGCATCGCAACTGACGGCCGCGAGGATCGCCATCGATCGCGCCTGTTCGAGATGAATGA
>CAIQMJ010001071.1 GCA_903872875.1 uncultured Variovorax sp. | reverse complement strand
TGGCAGGAAGTAGATCTCGCCGATGTCGGTCATGCCTATCGAGAAGCTGCGCCTGCTGCTGAGCGGATCGAAGGAACTTCGCGCGTTGACCGCGCCGTGGATCATGCCCAGCGCGTAGCCGATCGACTCGGCCAGCTGGTCTGCGAAGGGCGTCGGCTGCATGCCGCTGGAGGTGCGCAGGAACAGCTCGTCGCCGAACAGCTTGCGCAGCCGCGCGAGCGCATTGCTCACGGCAGGCTGGCCGAGGCCGAGGTTCTCGGCGACTTTCGACACCTTGCGTTCGGTGAGCAGCTGGTTGAAGACGACCAGCAGGTTCAGGTCGATGTCCTTCAGCTCCATGGCTGGCTCCGATGACTCCCAGGACTATTGATCTCAGTGATGTGCCGCATTGACGTCATTGTATTGACTGATCTTCCTCTTCCTTGGACCATCACTCCCGATGCCACCGCGCTGCCCGCATCGGCAGCCGGCGTTCCCCACGAGAGACAAGAAGACAAGAAGAAATGGAAATCCATGTGCGGCCCCTGCAGCGTACGCTCAGTGTTGCAGCCGGCGTCAACCTGCTCGACGCCTTGCGCGCCAACGACATCCCGGTGTCGTACAGCTGCCTCGCCGGGCGATGCGGCACCTGCCGCTGCAAGGTGCTCGACGGCCATCCGCTGGCGTCGGCCAGCGAGGCCCGCCGGCCGCTCGCCACCGAAGACGAGTACGTGCTGGCCTGCCAGACCTTCCTCACCGAGTCCTGCACCATCGAGATCCCGGAGCCCGACGAGGTCGTCGTGCATCCGGCGCGGATCATCAAGGCGACGGTGCTCGCCATCGAGGACCAGACCCACGACATCAAGCGCATCCGCCTGAAGCCGGCCAAGCCGATCGCCTTCTCGCCGGGCCAGTACGCGCAACTGCAGTTCACGCCCGAGCACATCCGCCCGTACTCGATGGCCGGCCTGGCCGATGACGACGAGCTGGAGTTCCACTTGCGCCTTGTACCCGAGGGCCGCGTGACCGGCTACGTCGCCGACACGCTGAAGGTGGGCGACGCGGTGCGCGTGACCGGCCCGCTCGGCTCGGCCTACCTGCGCCGCCGCCATGAGGGGCCGATGCTTTGCGTGGCCGGTGGCACCGGGCTCGCGCCGATCCTGTCGATCATCCGCGGCGTGATCGCCGAGCGCATGACGAACCCGATCCACCTGTACTTCGGCGTGCGGTCGGAACGCGACATCTACGGCCGCGAATGGCTGGACGAACTGCAGCGCCGTCATCCGCAACTGCATGTGCACCTGATCGTGGCATCGGGCCTGTCGGGCCTGTCGGGCATGTCTGCCGGCGCGCGGCAGGGCCTGGTGACGGAAGCGATCGCGCAGGACTGGCCGCGGCTCGACGGCTTTCACGCCTACCTGTGCGGCGCGCCGCCGATGGTCGAGGCGACCACGCTGCTGATACGCCGCATGGGCGTGAAGGCCGAGCAGATCCATGCCGATGCGTTCTACGCGAGCGGCACCTGACCGCCGCGGCGGTCAGCAACAACCCAGGAGACGAAAGATGAGCAACCCCGCAACCACATTTCCCATCCATCTCCAGTGGGAGTCCGAAGGCACCAGCCGGATTCCCTTCATGGCCTACACCGACGACGCGCAGCACAAGAAGGAACTCGAGCGCTTCTTCTATACGAAGCACTGGAACTACGTCGGCCTGGAGGCGGAGATCCCCGCGCCCGGCGACTTCAAGCGCACCGTGGTCGGCGAGCGCTCGGTGCTGCTGGTGCGCGATGCCGATGGCGGCATCGGCGTGGTCGAGAACGTCTGCGCGCACCGGGGCATGCAGTTCTGCCGCGAGCGCCATGGCAACAAGAAGGAATTCGTCTGCCCGTATCACCAGTGGAGCTACACGCTGAACGGCGACCTCCAGGGCGTGCCCTTCCGCCGCGGCGTGAAGCAGGACGGCAAGGTCAACGGCGGCATGCCGGCCGACTTCAAGACAGCCGATCACGGCCTGAACAAGCTCAAGGTCGCGGTGCGCGGCGGCGTGGTCTTCGCGAGCTTCGACCACGAGGTCGAGCCGCTGGAGGACTTCCTCGGGCCGGAGATCCTGCATTACTTCGACCGCCTGTTCGACGGCCGCAAGCTGAAGATCCTCGGCTACAACCGCCAGCGCATTCCGGGCAACTGGAAGCTGATGCAGGAGAACATCAAGGACCCGTACCACCCCGGCCTGCTGCACACCTGGTTCGTGACCTTCGGGCTCTGGCGCGCCGACAACAAGAGCGAATTGAAGATGGACGCGAGGCACCGCCACGCCGCCATGATCTCGACGCGCGGCCAGTCGGGCAAGGCCGACCAGGTGACGCAGGTGTCGAGCTTCAAGGAGAGCATGGCGCTGCACGACCCGCGCTTCCTCGACATCGTGCCCGAGGCCTGGTGGAAAGGCCCGACCGCAGTGCTGATGACGCTGTTCCCGAGCGTGATCCTGCAGCAGCAGGTCAACAGCGTGTCGACCCGCCACATCCAGCCCGACGGCCACGGCGCATTCGACTTCGTGTGGACGCACTTCGGCTTCGAGGAGGACACCGAGGAGATGACGCAACGCCGCCTGCGCCAGGCCAACCTGTTCGGCCCGGCCGGCTTCGTGTCGGCCGACGACGGCGAGGTCATCGAGTTCTCGCAGCAGGGCTTCGAGCAGAAGCCCTACCACCGCACGCTGGCGGAACTCGGCGGGCGCGAGGTCGGCGATACCGACCACATGGTCACCGAGACGCTGATCCGCGGGATGTACCGGTACTGGCGTGAAGTCATGGAGGCATGAGGTGAACGACATGACCGAGACAACCAGGATGAAAGCCCCCGCACCGCAGGTCGGCTTCGACGACTACTTCGCGATCGCACGCCTGTACGCCGACTACGCCCAGGCCGTCGACTCTGGCAACTGGGACCTCTGGCCCGAATTCTTCACCGAGGACTGCATCTACAAGCTGGTCCCGCGCGAGAACCACGAGCGCGGCTTTCCGCTGGCCACGCTGTTCTTCGAGAGCAAGGGCATGCTGAAGGACCGCGTCTACGGCATCAAGGAAACGCTGTTCCACGACCCGTACTACCAGCGCCACGTGGTCGGCGCGCCGCTGATCCGCAGCGCCGGCGCGGAGCGCTTCGAGACCGAAGCCAACTACGCGGTGTTCCGCACCAAGCTGTCGAAGGAGTCGACCGTGTTCAACGTCGGCCGCTACCTCGACGTGGTGGTGCGCACGCCCGAGGGCCTGCAGTTCGCGTCCCGAGAGTGCATCTACGACCCCGAGATGATCCCCAATGCCATCATCTACCCGATCTG
>CAIQMJ010001070.1 GCA_903872875.1 uncultured Variovorax sp. | reverse complement strand
TGATTCGGGCGGCGAGCCATGCACTCCTGGAGAACGCCTAGACCGCTCCCTTGCTTGAGAAAGAGGTCGATGATGGCGAGCTCCCATTCGTCCTGGTGCTCGACGAGCCAACGCCGCGCATCGTCTTCCGCCTCGGCAAAGCCGATGGCCTCGATGCACGTAAGCTCTTCCAGCGTGCCGACGAGATTTTCGCGGATCGTGAGGTTGTCTTCGACGATGTATGTTTTCAATCTGAGGCCCATGTCGAACGACTTGCGCCCTCTTGCAGGTTGAGTGAGGTTGCACGCCAGACAGCGACCCAAATGATAACCAGCGTCATCACTATTCGTGCAGGGCTCGGGGCGCTGAGCTTGTAGGCGCTTTCCGACAGCCGGGGGCGCTATTCGGGAGGGGCGCTATTCGTAGGTAAACCCCCACAGCGGCTGCGGCCTAGTGCCGACCGTTGCAGCGGCCCATGCCCGATAGGCTCGATGTACCGCGAGTCGGGGGATGTTGGGGTTCGCGTCGCGAGATGCAGATTCAATTGAGCCCCTGGCAGTGCCGCTCTCGGGCACCCTTTTTGAATGAAGCAAACATGAACATACTTCTGCGGCGTACGTGGGCGGCCCGACTTATCGCCGCGGTGGGAGTGCTGCTGATTGCGTTGGTGTTGATTGTCTTGTTCTTCCCGTGGGACTTGCTTCGCCAGCCAGTCAACCGCTACGTCACCGAGAAGACTGGCCGCAAGTTCGAGATCACCCGTCGCCTCGATGTGAAGCTGGGGTGGCGCACTGCTACGGTCAGGCTGGACGGTGTTGAATTCGCCAATCCCCAGTGGGCGCGTGACCCGTATCTGGTGCGGACCGAGCGTGCCGAATTCGATATACGTCTCTGGCCTCTGTTGTACCGAAATGTCGTCATTCCGAGGTTGATGCTGGCTTCACCCGCAGTGGGGCTGCAGATGGAGCAGGATGGCCGGCGGACCTGGGCGCTCGGCAAGGACACTTCCGATGCGGGCACCGTACCGACGATCGGCCTGCTGCAGATTGACGGGGGGGCGCTGGACTTCCTCGCCTCTCATCTCGGCGTTGATCTGCATGCCGATTTCACGTTCGATACCGGCCGTGGAGAAATGCCCTTGTCATACCGCATCAAGGGAACGTACCAGCGACAGCCGTTGATGGCCGAAGGCCGGACCGGTAACGTGATGCAATTGACCGCCGCTGGGCAGCCGCCATTCCCGATCGAGATCACCGCCGTCGCCGGGCAGACCAGGCTCAAGGCCGATGGAACAATCGCCAGCCTCGCAGAACTCGATGGCATCGATGCCAAGGTCGATCTGCGTGGACAAAGCCTCGGCGATCTTTATCCGCTGCTCGGCATCGCGCTGCCGCAGACGTCGCCCTACGCCATCAGCGGCGAACTGCGCAAGCGGGCGAAACTCTGGGACGTCCAGGGATTGAAGGGCAAGTTGGGCCTGTCCGACATCGGCGGCAACATGCAGTTCGATCAAGGCCAGACGCCGGCACACCTTGCGGGTGATCTGCGCTCGAGCGTCATGGACATGGACGATCTGGGGCCGCTGATCGGCCTTCCTCCCACGGCGCGTTCGGCCAACGCGGTCGAAGGCGTCGCGCCGCCGCCGACCGTGACGCAGGTGAAGCGCGCGAAGAGTGGCAGCGACAAGGTCCTTCCAACCGCAACATTGGACTTCGAGCGTTTGCGTGCAATGAACGCCGACGTCAAGTACGCGGCTGCGCGAATCCGCAATGTGCGCGACGTGCCGCTGGACAACGGCAGCATCCAGGTCAAGCTCAAGGATGGTGTCTTGACCCTCGATCCGTTGAGCCTGGGTGTCGCAGGCGGCAAGATCGCCGGGGCCGTGCGTATCGACGCGTCGCAGAATCCGGCGGATATCCGAATGTCGCTCGACATGCGGTCATTGCAGCTGAATCGTCTGATCCCGAAGGTGGAGACCCTGCGCACGAGCTTCAGCAACCTCGATGGCCGCATCAATCTCTCCGGCCGCGGCAATTCGGTGGCCGGCTGGCTCGGCACGGCGTCGGGGGACGTGGCTGCGTTGACGGGTCGCGGACAGTTCAGCAACCTGCTGCTGGAGTTCATGGGACTGGATGGCGGCGAGATCATCAAGTTCCTGCTGGGCGGTGACAACAACGTCACGCTGCGCTGTGCCGCCTTGGCGTTCGACGTGAGCAAGGGCGTGATGACCAGCCGCGACGTTGTGCTGGATACGACGGACACGGTGTTCCATGGCAGCGGCCAAGCCAATCTGGCGGACGAGAGCATGAATTTCGTGATCCGCCAGGCACCGAAGGACATGAGTATCCTGTCGTTGCGCACCCCGCTGCTGGTGCGCGGCACGTTCGGCTCACCCTCGGCGGGTGTCGAGAAGGGGCCATTGATCGCACGTGGCATCGCTGCGTTGGCCCTCGGCGCGATCAACCCGTTGCTTGCACTCGCAGCGACCATCGAGACCGGGCCGGGCGTCGACGCCGATTGCGGCGAGGTGCTGGCGAAATCGAAGCAGCCGACATCCGGCGCTGCAGCCGCCGGCGCCAACAAGGCCAAGTCGGCGAAGCAGACACCCTGAGCGATCGGGTCAGCGGTGACGGGTACCGGCCTGTGAGTCGACTCCGGCGGTGCGCTCGCCGCAGACGGCGCACTGCGGGTCGCGAACCAGACGCATCGTGTCGAAGGTCGTTCGCCGAGCATCGAACATCAGCAGCCGTCCAGTAAGCGTCGGACCCACTCCGGCCATCAGCTTGAGCGCCTCGCCAGCCTGGAGTGTTCCGATCGTGCCGACGGCAGGCGCAAACGCGCCAAGCACTGCACATCGCGTCTCTTCGAATTCGGAGCTCGGCGGGAAAACGCATGCATAACAGGGCGATTCGGCATCGCGGCTGTCGTACACGCTCAACTGCCCGTCGAAGCGGATGGCTGCACCCGCCACCAGCGGCTTCCGATGCGCCACGCAGGCCTTGTTGACGGCCTGCCGGGTCGCGAAGCTGTCGCTGCAGTCGATGACCGCGTCCGCCTGAGCAACGAGGCGATCGAGCCATGCGTCGTCCGCGCGCGCCACGTACGTTTCGATCGCTATCGTCGGATTGAGCGCCGTCATCGCGGCTGCCGCGGAGTCGACCTTGGGCGCACCGATGCGTGCCGTGCTGTGTGCAATCTGCCGCTGGAGATTGGTCAGATCGACATGGTCGTCGTCGATCAGCGTGATATGCCCAACGCCCGCTGCGGCCAAATACAGCGCAACGGGGGAACCGAGGCCGCCTGCGCCGACGATCAGCGCGCGCGACGCACCGACGCGCGCCTGGCCGTCGATGCCCCATTCCTCGAGCAGGATGTGGCGGGAGTAGCGCAGCAACTCATCGTCGTTCATTGCCGCACCACCTGACTGGAAGCGGGCGCCGCCCGCCGTACCGGTCAGTTTTCCTTCTTCTCTTCCTTGTTGTCGACGATCACCTGGGTCTTGCTCACCAGGACCGGAGCACCCTTGAGGCGGTTGAGCGCCTGCACCAATGGGAAGTCCTTGTCGGAACCGAATTCCGGCACCTTGCGGTCGGCTGCCGGCTTCTTCGCTTCCTCTTCCAGGCGCTTGCGTGCCTCGTCGCGCGCCTTCTCGCGTTCGGGATCCTTGCTCTCCGGGCCTTGACCGCTGGCCAAGTGCTTTTCGAGATCGGCCTCGCGCATGCGAAGTGCAGCAAACGGGCTGCCTTCCGCACTTTCGTCGACCAGCACATTCGGAACGATGCCCTTGGCCTGGATCGACGTGCCGCTCGGCGTGTAGTAGCGCGCCGTGGTGATCTTCAGACCGGTGTCGGGGCCGAGCGGACGCACCGTCTGCACCGAACCCTTGCCGAAGGTCTGGCTGCCCATGAT
>CAIQMJ010001069.1 GCA_903872875.1 uncultured Variovorax sp. | reverse complement strand
GCCGTTGCGCAGCGCGGCGCCCTGCTCCATCGTGGGAATCGCCTTGGGGCCGCCCACGTACTGGATCTGCACCAGGCCCTTGCCTTCGTCGTTGACCTTCTTCACGAAGGCCTCGAAGTCCTTGGCGAAGTAGGTGCCTTCCTGGAAGCCGTTGACGGCCTTCAAGGTCACTTCCTGCGCCTGCGCGGCACCGGCGAATCCGAGGGCGGCCAGGGCCGCGACAGCCGCCAGGCGGCCGAAAACTGAGCATCGCATCTGAGCACTCCAACGTGGGCGACCGCCTGCGCTTCTTCCCGAGCGCAGCAGCCGGAGATCGACGAGTCAACGGCCCGCAAGCGGACCCCGGGATCACGGGACAGGTCCAAATGCTTTAAACCTGATCCAATGATTAATCATCGATATAGCAAGATGCAGACCAGCTTCCGGTTGGCTTCCGGTGCGCTTTCATGGCCCACAACCGGGGGCGGCCGCGTCAGGCTGGTGCGCGCAGATCGCCTGGAGGCTCAGGCGCGGCGCGTGCCCGCCAGCGCGGCGAGTTGCGTGATTTCGGCGAGGGAATCGAGGTAGCCATCGGCATCGACGCCGCGCACCGGCTCGCCATGGTTGTAGCCGTAGCTCACCAGCACCACAGGGCAGCCGGCCGCGCGGGCGGCGCGCGCATCGTTGCTCGAATCGCCGACCATCAGCGTGCGCGACGGCTGCGTGCCGAGCGCCTCGCAGGTCTTCAGCAGCGGCAGCGGATCGGGCTTCTTTCGCGCGAAGGCGTCGCCGCCGAACACAGCGGAGAAGAAGCCGTCGAGCCCCTTGGCCGCGAGCAACGGCACGGCGAAGCCTGTCGGCTTGTTGGTCAGGCAGGCCAGCTTCAGCCCCCGCGCGCGCAGCGCTTCCAGGCCATCGAGCACGCCGGGGTAGACGGCCGAGTGCTGGCCGTTGATGGCGAGGTAGTGCGCCTGGTAGCGCACCCAGGCACGGTCGAACAGCGCGCCGGCCGGCGACGCGAGCACGGGCATTCCGGCCTGCGGCGCCACGTGGTTGAGCACCGAGAAGATCAGGTGCTCGGAACCCTTGCCGACCATCGTGCCGACCGCCTGCGCATCGACCGCGGGCAGCGACAGGTCGGCCAGCATGCCGTTGAGCGCGACCACGAAGTCGCCGAGCGTATCGACCATGGTGCCGTCGAGATCGACGATGGCGGCATCGAGGGGGAGGGATGACAAGCGAGGGAAGTTCGAAAGCGGCACGCGGAGATCCTGAACAGGGGGTGTTGGCGTCGGTTGCGTTGGTGTGCCGACGGCGTCGGCGGCGGCCAGGGCAGCATAGCGACTCAGTCCGCCCTTCCTCTCCCCTCGATCGCATCCCGGCACCGCAGCAGCGCCTGGCCGAGCGCCTCCTTCGACGCCTGGAAGCGGCGCGCCGGCGCCGGCACCGCGATCGCATAGCGCTCCGCGCCGCCCAGGTGCAGTGCAACGCCGACCGCGCACACGTCGTCCGCATGCTCCTCCAGGTCGTAGGCCAGGCCGGTCGTGCGCACCGTGGCCAGTTCGGCCAGCAGCGCGTCCATGCGCGTGAGGCTGCGCGGCGTGCGCGCAACCAGGCGGCCCCGCATCGCCGCGCGCACGGCATCGTCGGGCAGAGCAGCCAGCAGCGCCTTGCCGGACGCCGTGTTGCCCATCGGAAACTCGACGCCCGGCGTGCAGACGATGCGGATTTCGCGCGACGACGGGACCTCGTCGACCAGCACCGCGTCGGCGCCGCGCGCGACCCAGAGGTCCACGGTTTCGCCGGTTTCGCGCGCCAGGGCTTCGAGGTGCGGCCGGATCCGCTGCGACACGTTCAGGTGCGCCGCTGCCGCCAGCCGCGCCAGCGCGGGCCCGAGCCGGACGCGGCCATCGGCCACGGCCACGAACTGCTCGGCCTGCAGCGACATCACCATGCGCTGGACCGTCGTGCGCGGCAGGTCGCAGGCGCGCGCCACCTGCGAGATGTTGAGCCCGCCGGGCTCGCGCTCCAGCGTCCGCAACACGGCGGCGGCGCGCGCGATCACCTGTCGGCTGGCTTCTTCGCCAGGCGGGTGCACGCCGGTGTCCG
>CAIQMJ010001068.1 GCA_903872875.1 uncultured Variovorax sp. | reverse complement strand
GGCGTGCACACGCACGCGCCGCGCCTCGTCCTCATCAGCCCTTGAAGTACACGGTGTCGAAGCTCTCGTGGATGCCGATGGCGGTCGTCACCAGGTTCTGGATGCGCTTGTCGTAGATGGTCGGGAATTCCATCTCGACCAGCCAGGCGATCGGCACTTCGTCGACGATGATCTTCTGCATCTCGCTGTACAGCGCCTGACGCTTCTCGTCGCCGACCGCCACCGCTGCCTCGTCGGCCAGCTTGTCGACCTGCGGGTTCACGTAGCCTTCGGTGTTGGTGAACAGGATCTTGCGGATGTTGCTCGACACATAGTTGCGCGTCACGCCCAGTGCCGGGTCCCCGAACTGGTACAGCCACGACAGGTTCATGTCGAAGTCCCAGTTGCTGATGCGCTGCGTGTAGCTGCCGGGGTCGGTCGACTCCAGCACCACCGCGATGCCGACCTTGGCGAGCGACTGGCGGATGTATTCGCAGGTGCGCTGCACCATTTCACCGTACGGCGACACCGGCAGGCGCACCGTGGTGCGCACGCCCTTGGCGTCGGGCTTCAGGCCCATCTCGTCGAGCAGCTTCTTGGCCTTGTCGATCGAGAAGTCGTACTTGGTGACATTCGGCTCGTAGTACTTGGTCTTGGAGTTGACCGGGCCGGTCGCGACCTTGCCGAAGCCGTACAGGATCTTGTCCTTGATGAAGTTGCGGTCGATCGCGTGCATCACCGCCTTGCGGAAGCGCTTGTCGTTCAGCGGCGCGTTGCGGTTGTTGATCTCGAGCCACATGATGGGCGCGAAGTACTCGTAGCCCTTGGTCGTGACGGTCAGGTTCGACTTCTTGCTCAGGCGTTGCGCATCGAACAGTTCCAGATCGGTCCACTGCGTGAGCTGCACCGTGCCGTTCTCCAGTGCCAGGGCGCGCGACGCGCCATCGGGCACCACGCGATAGATGATCGCGTCGAGGTAGGGCAGCCCGGGCTTGAAGTAGTCTTCGTTGCGCACAAGGTGGATGTGCGAGCCGCGTACCCATTCCTTGAGCTTGAACGGGCCGGAACCGATCGGGTTCAGGTTGGCCGGGTTCTTGACGACGTCGGTGCCGGCGTAGATGTGCTTGGGCATCACGGGCAGGTTCGAGATGTCGAATGCGCCGATGAACGGGCCGAAGGGCTCGGTCAGCTTGAAGACCACGGTGTGCGCATCGGGCGCGGTGATCGATTCGCAGCGGCCGAACAGTGCCTTGGCGCGCGGGTGGGTGACCGGCAGGAATTCCTTCACCGTGTAGATCACGTCGTCGGACGTGAGCGGCTTGCCGTCGTGCCACTTGACGTTGGGCTCGAGGGTGAAGGTATAGGTCTTGCCGTCGGGCGAGATCGTCCAGCTCTTGGCCAGGCTCGGCAGCGGCTTGAGGTTGACGTCGTAGGTCAGCAGGCTCAGGAAGATCTTGCCCGACACCATCTGCGTCGGCGTCAGCTGGCTCACCGCCAGATTCAGGATGGGCGGCTCGGGCTGCACGATGGAGTTGAGCGTGCCGCCCTTGACTCCGCCCGTGCTCTGGGCAAATGCCTGCGAAAAGCCCAGCGGGAACTCGGCCAGGCCCATGGCGCCGGTTGCGAGCAGGAACTTGTGGAACTCACGTTTCTTCATGGTGATCCTCGGAAAGGGAATTGGACTGCCGCACGGTTGTGCTGCATGCGTCGAGTGGCGAATTCAGTGTAGGGAGCGGTTCGGGCGAGGTTTGCAGGGTTCGAGCCGAGTTCTGTTTCGCGTGGGCCAATCTGGCCTTTGCTTGACCTTTCGACTTGTGCGGGCCACAG
This sequence comes from uncultured Variovorax sp., assembly GCA_903872875.1. Classification (GTDB taxonomy): domain Bacteria; phylum Pseudomonadota; class Gammaproteobacteria; order Burkholderiales; family Burkholderiaceae_C; genus Variovorax. The sequence continues at coordinate 3,197 of CAIQMJ010001068.1, read as the reverse complement.
TCCGCCGCTCTGGTTTGGCGCATTTCTTGCGTACAAAGGAGCCGTGATGATGAACAGCTTGAACCCCGTCCGCAGCCAACTCGCAACCGACTATCAGGACATTCCACGGCCGGTCTCGATGATCATCGTGGAGCACGATCCCGAGCCCTCGATGATCGTCCCGCGCCATTCGCACCCGCGCGCCCAGCTCGCCTATGCCGTCAAGGGCATGTTCACGCTCCACACGCAGGAAGGTGCATGGCTGGTACCGCCGAACCGCGCGGTGTGGGTTCCGGGCGGCATCGAGCACGAGATGCATGCGCGCGGCCAGGCGGTGTCGAACCGTTCGCTCTACATCCAGCCCGACGCGTCGCCCGGCCTGCCCGACGAATGCTGCGTGATCGAGGTGTCGCCGCTGATGCGCCAGCTGATCATCGAGGCCATCGACATTCCGCTGCTTTACGACGAGGCCGGCCGCGACGGCCGCGTGATGCGGCTGATCCTCGACGAGATCTGTGCTGCGCCCAAGGTGCCGCTGTACGTGCCGATGCCCCACGACCCGCGTCTGCTGCGCATCTGCAAGGCGCTGCTGGCCGACCCGGGCCGCGAGGGCGACCTGGAGGATTGGGCGCGCTTCGGCTCGCTCGGCCGGCGCACGCTGACCCGGCTGTTCCGCGACGAGACCGGCATCACCTTCACGCTGTGGCGCCAACAGGTCCGCCTGATGGAAGCGATGCGCCGGCTGTCGATGGGCCACGCCGTCACGACGGTCGCGATGGACCTGGGCTACGAGAGCCCCAGCGCATTCACCGCGATGTTCCGGCGCGTGATGGGCAAGACCCCCAAGCACTATCTAGGTCGCAGCGATCTGGATTGAAAGAAAGGGCGCGGAGCCCTTTCATTCACTGTCAGTTCGCTGGTGCAACCGCGTTCACGCCGCACCAGCGGGCCATGAACACCGCCAGTACGGCCGTCACCTGCATCATGCTGTCGATCGACACCCATTCGTCGATGCCGTGGATGTTCGCGCCGCCGGCGGGGCCATAGCAGATGGCGGGCGTCTCGCCGTACAGGTTGAAGAACTTGGCATCGGTCGTGCCGGTGAAGGCAGATGGCTTGAGTGCCTCGCCGACGATGTCCTGGTGGCACTTCGAGAGCTCGGTCAGCACCGGCTCGTTCATGTCGACCTCGCAGCCGTCGGCCTGGAAGCCCTGGTAGATGATCTTGTAGCTCAGCGCGGCGCGTGCCGGATGCGCCTCGTAGGCGGCCGCCAGCGCGGCCTCGATCTCCGCCTTGGCCTTGGCCACCTTCATGTCGGGATAGAAGCCGATGCGGATTTCCGAGCGGCACTTCGACGGTACCGACGATGCCCATTCGCCGCCCTCGACCTTGCCGAGGTTGAAGTTCACCGGATGCGTGTGGTGCGCATACGAGCGGTAGCGCGCGCTCGGCGCGTTCCACTTGTCCTCGAGCTTCTTGAGCTCGCCGAACAGGTACATCGAGAAGTCGATCGCACCCACGCCGGTCTGTGCCACCGATGCGTGCACCGGCTTGCCCAGCACCTCGATCGTGAGCCACAGAACGCCCATCTGGCAGGTCATGACGCCGTCGACCGGCTCGGTGATGACGGCCGCATCGGCGCGGTAACCCTCGATCAGGCAGGCGAGCGCGCCGTTGCCGGTGCATTCCTCCTCGATGACCGACTGAAAGTACACCGGCGACGCGGGCTCCAGGCCGATCGACTTGAGCGCCTTGTAGGCCATCGTGTACGCGACGATGCCCGACTTCATGTCGGCCGAGCCGCGGCCGTACAGGCGGTCGCCATCGACCACGGGCGAGAAGGGGGGATTCGTCCACAGCACCTCGGCGCCGGTCGGCACCACGTCGATGTGGCCGTTGAAGATCAGCGAGTTGCCCTTGAAGGGGCCGTTGGGCCGGTGGATGCCGACGACGTTGGTGCGGCCTTCGTACGAGACGATCGAGGGCGAATAGGCCGGATGGGCGCGCAGCTTGGCCTCGTCGATCTGGAATTCGTCCACGCGCAGGCCGAGCGACTCGAAGGTCTCGGCCATGAACGACTGGGCGCTCTGCTCGTGGCCGAGCAGCGACGGGTGCGACACCAGTGTCTGCAGCATGGCGACGGTTTCGCTGCGCAGCGCATGGGCAGCGGCCACGATGGTCGCTTCGCTGACCTGGACTTCGGTGGTTTCTTGCATGGTGTGGGAGCAAACGGAAAAAGATGGAAATCATTCTTTCACCGGCCTTGCCGACAAGTTGTTGGAATCGGGCCGGGGTCTATCGCGCATGCGCCTAATCCGGCCGCTCTCGTGCCCTCAGCGCCGCAGGCAGTCCGCCAGTATGTGAAAGGCCGGCGCGATGTTTTCCTCCTGCACGCAGGCGTAGCCCAAGAGCAGCCCGCGGCGGGCGCCGCCATGCAGGTAGTAGCGCGACAGCGGCCGCGTGAGCACGCCGCGCGCCTGCGCTGCCTGTGCGATCGCGACGTCGTCCGTGCCGTCGGGCAGGCGCAGTACCAGGTGCAGTCCGGCATTGCTGGACTGCGGGTCCAGGTATTCGGAGCCGAGGTGTTGCGAGATCAGCGACATCAGCAGCGCGCGCCGCCGCGCATAGAGCACCCGCATGCGCCGGATGTGGGCGGCATAGCGGCCCTGGTCGAGCAGCTCGGCGAGCGCCGCCTGGGTGATCGCGTGGCCCTCGCGGTACAGGTCCGCATGCGCGGTGCGAAAGGGCATGGCCAGCGCGCGCGGCAGCACCATGTAGCCGACCCGCAGTCCGGGAAACAGCGTCTTGCTGAAGGTGCCGATGTAGATGACCGGCGCATCGGCTTCCAGTCCCTGCATGGCCGGGATCGGCCGGCCGGCGAAGCGGAATTCGCTGTCGTAGTCGTCCTCGACGATCCAGCCGCCCGCGGCACGCGCGATGTCGAGCAGCTCGCGCCGGCGCGCCAGGCTCATCACCGAGCCCAGCGGGTACTGGTGCGACGGCGTGACGAAGATCAGCCGCGGTGGCGCGCCGCGCGGCCAGTCTCCGCCGTCGTCCTCCACATGCATCGGCTTCACAACGGCCGAACCCATCTGCAGCACCTTGTGGAAGCCCCAGTAGCCGGGTTCCTCGACCCAGACCGTGTCGCGCGGGTCGACCAGCATGCGCAGGCTCAGGTCGACCGCCTGGTGCACGCCTTCGGTCACGAGGATCTGGTC
>CAIQMJ010001067.1 GCA_903872875.1 uncultured Variovorax sp. | reverse complement strand
TGGCCAGCGCGCCGGCGATCTGCGGCGCCGAGGCGGACTGGTTGTAGAAGCGCGCCTTCAGGATGCTCATGCCATAGACCGCCGAATGCAGGTCGGCCTCGCGTGCGGCCAGCGCCAGCAGAACGATGCACATGGCGGCCTTGTCGAGCCGTGTCAGACCTGCTACGCGGATCGCCAGAACCAACGCGGCGGCTGCGAGGTATACGGCGATGGTGCTGCGCTCCACCGGGCCGTCTCCCTGCAGAAAGGACAGCGGCATGAGATCGGGCGTGACGAGGCCGACGGCCACCGCCACCGCCGCGCAGCCCAGCGCCAGCCACAGTGCGAGCCGGCCATCGGCCAGCCGGCGGGACAGCCGAACCAGCCGGCGTGGCATCAGCGCGGTCGAAGGACCGGCACCGTAGCCGTGGACTGCCGTCAACCTCGCAGCCAGCGCTTCAAGCCATGGCCAGACTGTCGACAGCGCACCCGCGCATAAGGTGGCAAGCAGCATGCCGGCCAGGATGTCGAGCGGAAAATGCACGCCGACGTAGACCCGCGACCACGAGGTGGCCATCGCGATGCCGGCCATGGCCCAGCCAACGTCGCGCAAGGGCCGGCGCAGCATCAGCACGAAGGCCGTGGTGAACATCACCGACGCGTGCGTGCTCGGCAGACCGGCGCGGGCGCCGTGCGCGATGTGGTCGGGGCTGAGGCCCAGTGCGAAAGGGCGTGGCATGCCGATCGACTCGGCCAGCTGCTTGGCGAGCAGCGATGCAACGGCGGCGGCGATCAGTGAGGCGATCAGGTAGATGCGTTCGGGCGGACGGCGCAGCGCGGTCCAGCCCAGCAGGGCGACGCAGAGCCAGGACGAGCCGGTCGCGATGGCCGCCGCCAATGGCAGCAGCAGCGGATGCGGCGCGAAGCCGGCGCCGAAGAATTCGAACAGCGCGAGGTTCAGCGATTGCACGGCGCGCTCCGTGCGGAGGAATGAGGAAACAGGGACGGCATGACGATCTCGTGAAAGGCGGCGCGCTGGCTTTCGGCCGACAGGGCGATCCTGCCCGCCCTTGATGAAGGATTCATGGAATGGCGCGTGGGGCGTTCGGCCGGGCGCCCGCATTGTCGGCGAGGTGCCGATTCCCACGCCGCCGCGGGGCCCGGCGCGGACGCCGGATCCGGTTGCACGGGCCGTGCCAGTCCATGCCGATTCGATTTAGAGTGACGCCATGAACCCCACAGAATTCAACATCCCGGCCGATCGCCTGCCCGCGCTGCTGCGTGCGATGCCGAAAGCCGAGCTCCACATGCACATCGAAGGCTCGCTGGAGCCCGAGCTGATCTTTGCGCTGGCCCGGCGCAACGGCGTCACGCTGCCCTACGCCAGCGTGGAGGAGCTTCGCAAGGCCTACGCCTTCACCAATCTGCAGAGCTTCCTGGACATCTATTACGCCGGCGCCAGCGTGCTGCTCGAGGAGCAGGACTTCTACGACATGGCCTGGGCCTACCTGGAGCGCGCCGCGGCCGACAACGTCGTGCGCACCGAGATGTTCTTCGACCCACAGACCCATACGGCACGCGGCGTCGACATCGGGACGGTGATCGACGGGCTGCACCGGGCCTGCGCCGATGCCGAAGCCAGGCTCGGCGTGAGCGCGGCGCTGATCCTGTGCTTCCTGCGCCACCTCAGCGAGGACGAGGCGTTCGAGACGCTCGAACAGGCGCTGCCGTATCGCGACAAGTTCATCGGCATCGGCCTGGACTCGAGCGAACTCGGCCATCCGCCCGAGAAGTTCGCGCGCGTGTTCGCACGCTGCCATGAGCTCGGCCTCCACCTGGTCGCGCATGCTGGCGAAGAAGGGCCGCCGGAATTCGTCTGGAGCGCGCTCGACGTGCTGAAGGTCGAGCGCGTCGACCATGGCGTGCAGAGCGCCAAGGACCCGGCGCTGATGCAGCGGCTCGCGCAGGACCGCATTCCGCTGACCGTCTGCCCGCTGTCGAACCTCAAGCTCTGCGTGTTCCCGGACCTGGCGCAGCACAACCTGAATACGCTGCTCGACGCCGGCCTGGTCGCCACGGTCAACTCCGACGACCCGGCGTACTTCGGCGGCTACATGAACGAGAACTTCCTGCAGACCTTCGCCGCAACCGGACTCACGGCACAGCATGCCTGGCAACTGGCGGCGAACAGCTTCGAGGGAAGCTTCATCGGCGAGGAGAAGAAGCGGGCGTACATCGAGCGGCTCGATGCCTGCTTCGCCAGCTTCTCCGGGGTTTAGCGGTTGGCGGCTAGAAGTCCAGCCTGGCGCTCACGCTGAAGGTGCGCGGGTCGCCGGGCTTGATGTAGTTTTCGTACTGGTATTCCCAGTACTTGCGGTTGGTCACGTTGTTGACCGCGAAGCGGAAGGTCGTGTCGTAGCCGCCGACGCGCGTCACGTAGCTCGCACCCAGGTTGGCCAGGGTGTAGCCGGGCAAGCTGATCTGGTTCGATGCATCGAGCATGGTGGTGCCGGTGTACTTCGCATCGGCCGACAGCTTCAGGCCGGGCACTTGCGGCACGGTGTACGACAGCTGCGCAGCGGCCACGAAGTTCGGTGCGCCAGCCACACGGTTGCCCGTGTTCAGGCTGCCGCGCTGGTAGCTGCTGTCGAGCGCCATCAGGTTGCCGCTGAGCGCCCATTGCGAACCCAGCCGCGTCGACGCACCCAATTCGACGCCCTGGTAGATCGACAGCCCGTCCTGTACCAGCACGTTGGCGCTGTTGGCGTATTCGGCACCGCGCTCGATGCGGAAGATCGCGGCCGTCGCGCTCCAGCGCTCGTGCTCGGTCTTCGCACCCAATTCGTATTGCTTGCTCTTCAGCGGGTTCAGCAGATCGCCGTAGTTGGCATAGGTCGTACCGGGCGTGCTGCCCTGTTCCAGCGATTCGACGTAGCTGGCGTAGAGCGTGGTGTCCGGTGCCGGCTTGAACATCAGCGCAGCGGTCGGTGTCAGCACGCCGTTCTTGCCGTAGGCCGAGTTCCGCGTGCCGCTCGTGTCATAGCCGTTTTGCGTGTAGTCCGTGCTGCGCAGGCCGGCCAGCAGGGACCAGCGCTCGGACAGCTTCACCGTGTCGCTCGCGAACACGGCGCGCTGCGTGATGTCGCTGTTGAGGTAGCGCGCGAAGTCGGTGCTGCTCAGGTAGTCGTTGGTGTTCTGCGCATACAGGCTGCCCGTGCCGATCAGCTGGTAGATGCTGTTGCTGCTGTAGTTGTTGACCTGGCGCTGCCACGAAGCGCCCAGCACCACCTGGTGTTCGATGTCGCCGGTGCGGACCTTGCCCTCGGCCATGGCCTGCCACTGGTCGAAGCGATGGCCTTCGGCGCCGTCGTAGCGGTAGTCGTCGTAGCCGCCGTTCGCATCGTGCAGATAGGCGATGCTCTCGTTGCGGCTGCGCGTTGCAGTGCTGTGGCTGTAGCTGGTGCTCAGCGTCCAGTCGGGCGAAAGCTGGTACTTCAGGCCGGTGGACACCATGTTGAAGTCGGTGGACAGGTGCTGGCCTGCGCCCACCAGGTTCGCGTTGTTCGCGTCGATGGTCGCAGGCAGGCTGGTCCCGGTGTAGCTGCCGGTGTAGATCGACGGCGTCTGGCCGGTGGCGGTGCGCTTCTGGTGGAGCGAGTCGAAGGTCCAGGTGAGCCGGTCGGTGAGCTTTGCGTCCAAGCCGAGCGACACCGAATCGCGGCGCACGTTGCCGTCGTTGTAGGTCTTGCCTTCCTCGTGCGTGGCGTTGAGCCGATAGCCGAAGCGGTCGTCCGCGCCGAAGCGCCCGCCGAGGTCGACGTGCTCGCTCCAGATGCCGGCGGTCTTGTAGCCGACCTCGATGCTGCGCACCGGCGCGTCGGTCGGCTTCTTCGTGACGTAGT
>CAIQMJ010001066.1 GCA_903872875.1 uncultured Variovorax sp. | reverse complement strand
CGGATCCTGCCAATCATGTCCATGGTGATCACTCCTCGTCCTCTGTTGCACAAAAAAGCAGCAGAGTAGGTTGAACACCTGGCTCAGTTTTGGGTCGGCACTACCCTCACAAGTGGCTCTGTGTTCGGTCGGCGCCAACACATAGGAGGCTCTACTCCACTTAACTTCTTCGTGGACACGTGGACACTTCTGTAATGGAGCCGGCCAGCCGGCGCCGCAGGCGCAAGCACAGCGCCGAGTTCAAGGTCGAACTGGTCAAGGCCTGCCAACTGAATCGCCCCGGGTTTTGAGGAGGCTTCAACTCTTGAGAAGATGAAGCCATGAAGAAGTCGAACAAGTTCTCGCCCGAGGTCCGTGAGCGGGCAGTGAGGATGGTGCAGGAGCACCGTGGGGAGTACGAGTTGTTCAGCTTGGCCGTTGAACTCGGGACTCGCTTCTTGGTGCGAACCTGTGTGGATCGTCTCGCTGGTGATGGCGGCCACACGATCGCCGCCGAGATGGCCGAGGTTCGAGTGCGGGGTCTGCATCGCGTCGCGTTCCGAGACGCCCAAGGCGAGTCTTGCGAAGCCGCCCTCGAGATCAGATACCGGCGCATCAACGTGCTCCCGCCTATTGGCAAACAAAAACAATATCCACCGCTGGAGTTGACGGTCATCTACGCTCAGGAGCGTGGGGCACCTGCCGATCGTGCCCCGCTGCAGTGGGAGCTCATCACAAACCTGCAGGTGCGCTCAAAAGCCGATGCCATCGAAAAGATCGACTGGTACGCCATGCGATGGAAGATCGAGACGTTCCACAAGATCTCGAAGTCGGGCTGCCGAGCCGAAGACTCGCGACTGCGAACAGCCGACCGCCTGACCAATCTGATCGCGATCTACTGCATCCTGAGTTGGCGCATCTTCTGGGTGACGATGCTCAACCGAGCCGATCCAGTTGCCAGCCCCGATGAAGCATTCACCGAAGTCGAGATCTCGGTGCTCGATCGCCTGTCGCCAAAGACGACTGTCCCGGAGTTCCTGCCCCGGACGCTGTCGCACTACATCACGCAGTTGGCCAGGCTCGGCGGCTACCTCGCGCGCAAAGGCGACCCGCCGCCAGGCAATACCGTCATGTGGCGTGGCCTGACCCGCTTGACCGACATCGTCCTCGGGATGCAGATCGCTCAGGAAGTTGTGGGTAATTGAAAGGTTGATTGACGGCTTACAGAAGCGTAGGTGGATGGGCGCTCCATCTTGACGGTGATGAGCAGCGGTTGCCCTGCTGCGGAGTCAGGTGAGCGGTTGCCAGCGATGTGGCAAGAGATCGTCAATTCGGCTGTTCAGGTGCGTGGGCAAGCGCTCCAGGACGTCCTTGAGGTAGGCATGCGGGTCGTGGCCGCACAGGCGCGCCGACTGCACCAGGCTCATGACGATGGCGGCGCGCTGACCAGCCAGTTCGCTACCGGCGAACAGCCAGGCGCGGCGTCCATTGCCCAGGGACGGATTCGATTTTCCAAGTGGTTGTTGTCCACCGGCACGTCGCCGTCGAGGAGGTTGCGCGTCAGTGCGGTCCAGGCATGTTGGCGGACGACAATATCTTGAGCGGTCGGCGCCAACACAAGGCACGGGCCACCCGCATCAAACTACCGCGCTACACGAACGTCGGCTTGCGCTTGTCTTTAAAGGCCTGCAACCCCTCCGCGAAACAAGGACCGTCGACGAGGTCTCTCTGCCTTGAGCGCTCATAGTCCAGCTGTTCATTCAATGTTTGCCGGTCTGCCAAGTCGATAGCGCGCCGAATCTCCATAGCTGCATGTCTGGGTAGCGCTGCAAGCCTCTCGCAGAGACCGTCCCGTTCAGATGCCAGCTCGCCATCTCCAACGCAGCGCCAGATAAGGCCCCAAGCCTCGGCCTGCCGTGCAGAGAGACGATCGCCCAGCAGCATCAGTGCGGACGAGCGGGCTCTCCCCACAAGTCGAGGCAGGAACCAGCTCAGTCCGACATCAGGAACAATTCCCAACGCCGGCATGAACGGAAGATAGAAGTACGCGGAGTCCCCCGCCAGGACGACATCTGCCGCCAACGCCAATCCAACCCCAGCGCCAGCAGCAGGCCCTGCGACCACGCTGAGGACGGGCATGGGCATATCGCGCAGGGCGGTAATCAGCGGATTTGTCAGAGCCTCCATCATTCTGGCAGTCGATGCACCCATGCTTTCATCAGCCGAGTCGTTGATCGCCATTAAATCCGCTCCAGCACAAAAGCCGCGGCCGGCACCCGTCAGCACAAGTACCCGTACCGATTCGTCTGCGTGCACCCGCCGAAGCGTCTCCGTCAACTCGTTCTGCAGCGGTATCGACAAGGGATTGAACCTCGCCGGATCGTTCAGTATCACTGTCGCAACCCCGCCTGCAACATTCAAAAGAACATGCTGATTTGTCACGATAGCTCCGATTTCTGGTTGAGCGGCGCAACGCCCAGAGCGCCGGCCGAGCGAAGAAACTTTGGCCTTCGCTTTCCCAGCCGTGCGCGCACGGCTTCTTGCTGTTCCGCGCTACCGAGCAACAGGGACTGCTCCTGCGACTCGGCCATCAGAAGCCCTTGATCCACATCCAGCTCAGAATGGTTCATCAGTCGCTTCATTGCCCGTACCGCAGCCGGGCTCTTGTCTGCGATTTCGCGTGCCCATGCCATCGCATCGGCTGCTGGGTCCGCGCACAGACGCGTGACCAGACCCAACTGGAGCGCCTCGACACCGGAGAACACACGGCCGCTCAAGCAAAGGTCTCTCATGACATCGTTACGAACAAGCCGCCTGAGGAGCGCCATGCCTGCCATATCGGGGATCAAACCCCAGTTGATCTCCATGACCGACATCTGAACGTCCTGGCGTGCGAAGCGCACGTCGGCTCCCAGCGCGATCTGCAGCCCGCCTCCGTATGCCGCGCCGGATAGCGCCGCGACGACTGGAACCGGCAGGGTTCGCCAAACCCAAGCTGCCTGCTGATACAGGTTTGCGATGCCGTGCGTTCTTGGGACCAAACTGCCTGGACTGAGGGAGCCGTCTTCGAAGCATGAGCGGTCCAGCCCTGCGCAAAAGGCCGGCCCCACTGCGCTCAATACCACGGCGGACAGACCCTCGTCTCGACTCAGCCTTTCACCGATAGACACAAGTGAGTCGAACAATTCCGGTACTAGTGCGTTGAGCTTTTCCGGGCGG
>CAIQMJ010001065.1 GCA_903872875.1 uncultured Variovorax sp. | reverse complement strand
TGACGCCCGTGTTTCGTGCCGGTCGCCATGGCTGGCCGGAAAGCAAAAGGCGGCCGGCACCGAAGTGCGGCGGCCTTGGCCGTGATGCAGTTTGCGATTCCGCGGGGATCAGTCCGCGTACACGCCCGCAGCCTTGATCACCGGGCCGAAACGCGCGACTTCGGACATCACGAACTTCTTGTGCTCGGCGGGTTCGACGCGCTTGTCGTTGACGATCACCGCGCCCAGGCCTTCTTCCTTGGTGATGAACTCCGGGTCCTTCAGCGCGACCTTGAGCGCATCGTTGAGCGCCTTCAGCACCGGTGCCGGCGTGCCCTTCGGCGCGTACAGGCCGTGCCAGATCGTGACCTGGAAGTTCTTCAGTCCCGACTCGTCGAGTGTCGGCAGGTCCTTCAGCGCCGGCGTGGTCAGGCGCTTCATCGTGGTCACGCCATACGCCTTCACCTTCTTCGCCTCGATCTGGCTCGTGGTGTTGGTGGTCTGGTCGCACAGGATGTCGATCTGGCCGCCCAGCAGGTCGGCGATGGCCGGCGCGGTGCCCTTGTACGGCACCGTCGTCATTTCAGCCTTCAGTTCGCTCTGGAACAGCAGGCCGCACAGGTGCGAAGCGGAACCGATGCCGGCGTTGCCCAGGTTCACCTTGCCCGAGTTCTTGGTGATCCAGCTGCGCAGTTCGCTGAAGTTCCTGGCTTCGAGCTGCGGCTTGCCGATCAGCGTCATCGGCACGTCGTTGATCATGCCCAGGTACTCGAAGTCGGTTTCGTAGTTGTAGGGCAGCTTGCGATACAGCACCGGCGTGGTGGCCATGCCGACGTGGGTGACCAGCAGGGTGTAGCCGTCCGGCCGCGCGCGGGCGACCTTGGCATTGCCGATGGTGCTGCCGGCACCAGCCGCGTTGTCGATCACGATGCTGACGCCGCCCAGGGGCTTGCGCAGCGCTTCGGCCAGGTCGCGTGCCACGCGGTCGGTCGGGCCGCCGGCTGCGAAGGGCACGACGATGGTGATCACCTTGTCCTTGCCGGGAAAGTCTTCCGCCTGAGCGGTCTGCGCGGTCAATGTGGCCACGGCAACAGCCGTAAGCGCAAGCAGCTTCTTCATGGTCTCGTCCTGGTTGCAAAAGTTACAAAACCGGAAATCTTAGGGGCTGACCGCCAACTGACCCAGCTTGGAAACCCTTAGTAAAAACCCTCGAAATCAAAGGGGTTCGGAGGGCCGAAGTTCGGGCGATCGGCATCGGCGTTGGACGACAGGACATGCGCCAGGCACTGGCTAGCGTGATCTGCGTCATCCATCTGCACAGGAGCTTTCCGTGGCCAGTTCCCGCCCCTCGCGCAACGCCGACGCCAGCGCGCTCGCACAAGCGCAGCGCGCGATCCAGCGCCGCCAGAAAACCAAGGACCGGTCCGCACCTGCCAAGAAAAGCAATCAGGCGGTGCAGGCCGGCGCGCGCGTCCAGCCCAGCCGGCAGACTGGCGAACAGCAGAAGAAGCCGGGCCGTGAAGCCGACATGAAGCTGCGACCGCGCTACACCGCGCCGGGCTATCAGGGCAGCGGCAAGCTCGCCGGCATGAGCGCGATCGTGACCGGCGGCGATTCCGGCATCGGCCGCGCGGTCGCAGTGTTGTTCGCGCGCGAGGGCGCCGACGTCGCGATCGTCTACCTGAACGAGCATGCCGACGCCGAGGAGACCAAGGCCGCCGTCGAGGCCGAAGGCCGGCGCTGCCTGCTGATACCGGGCGACGTGCGACGCTCGGCCTTCTGCCAGCGCGTGGTCGAGAAGACCGTCAAGACCTTCGGCCGGCTCGACGTGCTGGTCAACAACGCGGCCTTCCAGATGCACGCCGAGTCGCTCGAGGACATCAGCGATGAGCGCATCGACCTTACGCTGCAGACCAATATCGGCGGCTACATGCGCATGGCGCGCGCGGCGTTGCCGCACCTGCCGGCGGGCGGCTCGATCATCAACACCGGCTCGCGCACCGGGCTGCAGGGCAGCTGGAATCTGATCGACTATTCGGCGACGAAGGGCGCCATCCATGCGTTCACCAAGGCGCTGGCGCTCAATGTGATCGACCGCGGCATCCGCGTGAACGCGGTCGCGCCCGGGCCGGTGTGGACGCCGCTGAACCCGGCCGACAAGACCGCGCCCGACGTGAAGAAGTTCGGCAAGGAGACGGATTTCAAGCGCGTCGCGCAGCCAGAAGAGCTGTCGCCGGCCTACGTGTTCCTCGCATCGCCGGTCTGCGCGGGCTACATCACGGGCATCGTGCTGCCGGTCACGGGCAGCGTCGCCGCCATCTGATGCGCGGCGGCCATCCGACGACATCCGGACGACATCAACGAAAGGAGCTTCCATGACAACCCCCACACTCGACGGCCTGAAGGTCGCCATCCTCGTCGCCGACGGCTTCGAGCAGGTCGAACTCACCGAACCCCGGAAGGCGCTCGACGCAGCCGGTGCCGATACGCAGATCGTGTCGCCGCAGGACGGCAGCGTGCGCGGTTGGAACCACCACGATCCCGCGGACACCTTCGAGGTGGACGTCGGCCTGCCTCACGCGCGGCCTGAGGACTTCGATGCCTTGTTGCTGCCTGGCGGCGTGGTCAACCCCGATGCGCTGCGCATCGATGCGCGAGCGGTGGCTTTCGTGCGCGGCTTCGTCGACGCCGACAAACCGATCGCGGCGATCTGCCATGGTCCCTGGACGCTGATCGAAGCAAAGGGTGTCGAAGGCCGCCAGATGACTTCGTGGCCGTCGCTGCATTCGGATCTGCGCAACGCGGGCGCCGACTGGGTCGACGAGCCCGTGGTGGTCGACGGCGCGCTGCTCACCAGCCGCAAGCCGGACGACATCCCGCTGTTCAACGGCGAAATGGTGAAGCTGTTTGCGCAGTCACGCGACGCCAAGGCGGCGACCGCGCCCTGACGCCGCGCGGCAACGGTGATCGGCACACTATTTGTAGCTGCGAGCGTCCTCGATCACCTTGCCGTCGTTCGGCAGCCCGCCGGGCGGCACGAAGACGATCGCGCAGCGCAACTTGGTCGCCTCGCGCACCGCATCGGCGATGCGCGTGGCCAAGGCTTCGTCGGCAACGGCCTCGACATGCAGTGTCATGCGGTCGTCGGCCATCTCGCCTTCGACCACCAGCCGTGCGCGTGCGGCTTCGGGAAATCGCTTCAGCACGGAGGCGATCTGGCCCGGATGCACGAACATGCCACGCACCTTGGTCGTCTGGTCGGCGCGGCCGAGCCAGCCGCGGATGCGCGTGTTGGTGCGGCCGGTCGGGCAGGCGCCGGGCAGTATGGCCGACAGGTCGCCCGTGCCGAAACGCACCAGCGGGTAGTCGCGGTTGAACGTGGTCACGACGACCTCGCCGACCTCGCCTTCCGGCACGGGGTCGCCGGTGCCCGGGCGCACGATCTCCAGCAGTACGCCTTCGTCGAGTACCAGCCCTTCGCGCGCCTGCGTTTCGTAGGCGATCAGGCCGACGTCGGCGGTCGCGTAGCACTGCATGCCCTGCACGCCGCGCTCGGCCAGCCAGTCGCGCAGGCTGGGCGGGAAGGCTTCGCCCGACAGCAGCGCCTTGGTCAGGCTCGGCAAGGCGAGGTTCGCGGCGGCCGCCTTCTCCATCAGGATGCGCAGGAAGCTCGGCGTTCCGACGTAGCCGTTCGGCCGCAGTTCCAGCATCGCCTCGAGTTGCTGTTCGGTCTGGCCGGTGCCGCCGGGGAACACGGTGCAGCCCAACGCGTGGGCCCCGCTTTCGAGGATGGTGCCGGCCGGCGTCAGGTGGTAGCTGAAGCTGTTGTGCACCAGCTCGCCCGCGCGGAAGCCTGCGGCGTGCAGCGCGCGCGCGGTGCGCCAGTAGTCGCGGCCCGCACCTTCGGGCTCGTAGATGGTGCCGGGGCTGGCGTAGATGCGCGGCATGGCCGAGCCGCGGCCGATCGCGCTGAAGCCGCCGAACGGGTCGCTCGCGCGCAGCCGCTTCTGGCGTTCCAGCAGGTCGGTCTTGCGCGTGACCGGCAGCTTCGACAGCGCATCGCGTGTCGCAACCGTGCCGCAGTCGATGCCCGCGAGGATCTCGGCGAAGGCCGGTGCGGCGGATTGCGCGTGCCGCAGCTGGCGCGGCAATGCGGCCATCAGTGCGGCTTCGCGATCGGCGGGCGCGCGCAGTTCGAGCGCGTCGTAGTGGTCGGACATGCCTTTGCTCCCTTGGTGTGTTCTCAGGCCAGCCAGCGCTTGCGCCGCTTGTAGCTCTTCACTTCGCGGAAGCTCTTGCGGACGGCACCGCCGACGCCCAGATAGAACTCCATGAAGTCCTCGTTCTCGCGCAGGCTCGCTGCTTCGCCATCCAT
>CAIQMJ010001064.1 GCA_903872875.1 uncultured Variovorax sp. | reverse complement strand
GCAGCTCGCGCCGGGGCAGGCCGAGGTCGCGCTGCCGGCTGCATTGGACGCGCTGCCCGAGGTCGTGCAGTGGGCACTGTCGCCGCTCGGTCCGCCGGCCGGCGTCGCGCTGCGCGTTGCCAGTGCGGGCGCCCTGCCGGAGGGGCTGTCGCTCGGCTATCCGAGCGGCATCGTGCGCGTGCCTGCCGACGGCGCGGGCAGCGAGACCGCGGACGTGCGCTGGCGCGACATGGGTGCGGCAGGCCAGCGCGTCGAGGTGCTGTCGCCTGCGCTCGCGGCGCTGTCGACCTCGTTCGTCGTGCCCGATCGCGCCGCGCTGCGCGAACGCCTGCAGAACCTGGCGCGGCTCAAGTGGCTGGCGCGGCTGCCGGTGCTGGCCGGCGATGGCCGACTGGACGGCTTCGAGGCCAGCGTCGACCTGCTGGAGGTCGACGGCAGCGGAGAGCGCCTGCTGCGCAGCGAGCCGCTGCGCACGGCGTTGCCGGCGCACGGCCTCGGCCCGCGCCAGCAGACGGCGCTGTCGGTGCGCAACGCCAGCGGCCATTCGCTCGATCTGCTGGTGGTCGGCATCGATGCGCAGGGCGCGTTGCAGCCGGTGTTCCCGCGCGAGCCGGGCGAGAGCAACCGCTTCGAGCGCGGCACGCCCGAGGCGCCGGCCGCCAAGCGCTTCGCACTGCCCTGGCTCGACGGGGTGCGCGGCGGCCGGCTGCTGGTGCTGGCCAGTCCGTCGGCACCGCAAAGCGCGCCGCGCCTGTTCGGCCTGGGCGACCTTGGCGGTGCGGGCCGGGCCGGCGCTGCCGCCATGTCGGCCGATGCCGCAGCGGCAGTGCGCACGCGCGGCGTGCAGGCCGCCGCCGCATCCGAGCGCACCCGCCAGGTCTTTGCCGCCATCTCGCGCTGGGACTGACCCTGGCGCAATCCCTTCCATCCACCCGTTTCAGGAGACACCATGTCACTCAATTCCGACGGACGACTCGACACCGACGAGGCACTGCGGCTGCTCGACCTGTCGCGCCAGGGCGCTGCCGCGCTCGACATGCTGATGCTGATCGAGAACCGCGGCACCGTGATCGAGGGCGAATCGTCGCGCCGCTTCGCCGACGGCAAGCAGCGCATGGACGTGCTGGGCTACGACATGCATGCGGGCCTGCTGCTGCCTGCGGGTGCGTCGTCGCCGCGGCTGGTGGTGTCGCACCTGCACGTGGTGCGGCGCTGCGATGCGGCGACCGCGTCGATCGCCAGCCTGCTGCGCAGCCAGACCACCGACCTGCGCATCCGGCTGTCGATGTTCCGCGCGGGCGGCGACGCCAGCCCCGATGCGCAGGCCAAGCTCGAATTCGAGTTCGAGGGCGCGCGCGTCGCCGAGATCGCGCTGCTCACCGGCGGCGAGGTCGGCGGCCCGTGCGAGGTGCTGCGCTTCGGCTACCGCACGCTGCGCATCCATTCGGCGCCGCAGCAGGCGACGGGTGCGCGCGGCGCGGTCCGCACCTGCGAATTGACAGGCCAATGAACTCCCCGCTCACCGAAAAGGACGCGCGATGACCGCTGCTGAACTGCTCAAGGCTTCCGACCCCGTCGCCGCACTCAAGGCGCTCACCGACGAGGTGCGCGCCAAGCCCGCCGACAGCCGGCACCGTGTCTTTCTCGCGCAGTTGCTGTGCGTGCTCGGGCAATGGGAGCGGGCGCTGAACCAGCTCACCGTCGCGGCCGAACTCGACGCGCTCGCCGTGCCGATGAAGCAGGTGTACGGCGATGCGATCCGCTGCGAAGGCCTGCGTGCCGAGGTCTTTGCGGGGCGCCGCACGCCGATGGTCTTCGGCCAGCCGGACGAGTGGCTCGCGCTGCTGATCGAGTCGCTGCTGCAGCAGGGCCGTGGCGAATCGGCCGCCGCCGAATCGCTGCGCGAACGCGCCTTCGACGCCGCGCCGGCCGGCAGCGGCGCGATCGACGGCGTGCCCTTCGCGTGGCTCGCCGACGCCGACATGCGGCTCGGCCCGGTGCTCGAGGCCTACGTCAACGGCAAGTACTACTGGGTGCCATATGCGCGGCTCGCGCACATCAAGATCGAACCCCCCGAGGACCTGCGCGACTGCGTCTGGCTGCCCGCGCATCTGCAGTTCGCGAACGGCGGCGAGACGCTCGCGCTGATCCCGACGCGCTACCCCGGCAGCGAGCAGAGCGGCGACGGGGGCCTGCAACTTGCCCGCAAGACCGCATGGCGCGAACTGCAGCCCGGCGTCTGGGCCGGCCTGGGCCAGCGGGTGCTTGGCAGCGACGCGGGCGAGCATGCGCTGATGGACGTGCGGGAGATCCTGTTCGATGCGGTCGAGGAGGGCACCCAGGCCGCTTCTGCTGCCGATGACGTGACGGACGAAGCGGGCTCCCATGGCTGATGCGTCGGCGCAGGAACGGCTGCAGCCGTCGCTGCTCGACCGGCTGGTCGACCACGCACCCGGCGAGCAGCGCGAGAGCGACGACAAGCGAACGCTGACCCGCCAGGCGCTGCGCCAGGCCGTGCTGCGCGACCTCGGCTGGCTCTTCAACGCGACCGGGCAGGGGCTGGACGAAAAGCGGTATCCGCATGCGGCGCGCTCGGTGCTGAACTACGGGCTGCCGATGCTGTCGGGCCAGTTCACGTCGAGCGTGCAGCGCGTGAGCATGGAACAGGCGCTGAAGAACGCGATCCTGTATTTCGAGCCGCGCATCCTGCCGCGCACGCTGGAGGTCGAACTGGTGATGGAAGGCTCGGCGATGGAATCGCACAACCGCATCGGGCTGCAGATCCGCGGGATGTTGTGGGCGCAGCCGGTGCCGCTGGAGTTTCTGATGCGCAGCCGGGTGGATCTGGAGGAGGGGCGGATCGAGATCGTGGAGGCGGGTAGTGGGCGGTGAGACGACACGTTTGCTGGCAGGCATGTCAGGATCTTCATCACTTCCTCCTGGGAGCGTGCTTTTCGGGAAATTCGAAAAAGTCCTCGCTCGTCTTGCCGGGATAGCGCATCTCGGAGAGGACCGAGAGTGCCTGCGCCCAAGGTATGCATTTCGACACGTATCTATTGAACGGCTGCGCATAGTTGCCGATGGAGCCGGGAAGGTCGACGCATGCCGAGGCGTCCCAAAAACTCTCGCAGTGATAGTGGATCCGCTCGCCGTCATCGGTCTGAACCGGGCGGCGCAGCACGGGCTTTGTTTCGTCGGCGTAGCGGGCCATCCCGCTTCTTATCCAATGGAAGCCGGCGCTGTCCGAAGGGCAAAAGATTTCTTCTGCGGTTCTTGATTCGAAACCTCCCGCGATTTGGCTTCTCCAGTCGATCAGCGTGAAGCTGACATCGGGGAACTGCCGGGCCGCCAGGTTCTTCTCCGTCCTGCTCGCCTCCTTCAAAGCCTCATACAACTTGTCGTCTATTTTTCTTCCCTTGAATCGCCAGTAATCCATGTAGTTGCAGGGATGCGTCAATTGCAGGAATCCTCTTCCATCCCATGGGAAATACCAGGCTTGCGTATCTTCTTCATGCAGTTTTTCCCACCATTGGGTTCCCTGGATCGAGTTGCCGAAATACGCAGCCATGCGGGCCGGCGTGTTGATTCCGTAGCGACGCATCATGTAATTCTGGGGAACCCTGTGGGTTTGAAATATCCCGGCTTTCCTGTCCAGGTCCGTATGGACCCGTTCCCAGGCGTACCCCTTCTCCCCCGCATCCCGGATCACGTGAGTTGGCAGGATCTGCCTGAACTCGCTCTCGCTCAACCAACTGCATTTCCTCATGTGCGTGATGAATTCCCTCGGGTGGAAATGCCAGTGCTTTTTTCCGAGCCGTTGCCGATCTGTCTCGGGCAATCCTTCCCAGAAGCACAGCGCCTGAGCGAATTCCACGAACGTGGCACGAGCGGATGCGCTGAGCGGCTCCGGGTTGCAGGGATTGCCGGCTTCCTTTGCCCATTGCCAGCGGGTCGCCGCGTCCTCCCGGCTCCATTCCGTGGGAAGTTTGCAGATCGTGCGAGCGGGTCTTTCCTGCGCCACGCTCGCGCACAGCCGGTGCATTCGGGTCTGCGATGTATCCGCATCCGTGGGGCAGCCGTCGGCGGTGGTGTCGCCGTCGACCAGCCGCCACCCTCGCCAATGTGGGAAATCGGCGTCGCTGTACTTCCGGGTGGCGGCTGCATTCAGGTCGATCCACGACTCGCTGCCGTCCGGCAACTGGATGCGGCGCCAATGAGGCGCGTCGGCCGGCAGGGGGTCCGGGCCGAGCTTTCGTCCGAGGCGCATGAGTTCATGCCAGCCGCTGGGGCTCGAGCCTGCGGGCGATGCGTGGTGTCTTTCCAGCGCCTGGTCGTAGAGCCGGTACTCCGACTGGCCGGGCTCGGTGACGACCCCGACAGGGGCGCCGCCTGCGAGCCGCCAGGTGGTCAGCCGCGCGTCGCCGGACGCGTAATCGATGCCGATGACGAGGTCTTCGGCGGTGGTGGCCGAAGGTGATCCGGGCGCGCCTGCCGGTTGCGCGGCATGCAGGGCTGCACCGCTGGGAACGAAGACGTACACCGTGCCGTACAAGGCATCGACGCGTCCGTTTTGCTCCAACGCGAGGCGCCCTGTCCGACGGCCCACCAGCGACTGGATGTCTTCGTCGCCGCAGACGATTTCGAGGTGGATCTGCTCTCCCTCTCCGGCAATGTTGCCCGCGAGGCCCAGGCGGTCCTTGCGCCAGATCGGTTGGTTGAGGGCGGGCAGGTCCTTGTCGAGCGATGCCAGGTGTAGCGTGATGCTGTAGTACGTGAGGGACGTCAGGGTGTCGGTGCCGTCGGGGCGCGTGATGGCTCCGATCTCGGTCGTGTGGCGAATGACCACGCAGCCGGTCGCGTATGCCGTGCCTTGGTATGTCAGGGGCTTGTTCTCGCGCCGGTAGACCACGGTGCCGTCGGCGATGGCGCGCACCGGCTCCGTGGCGGACGGTGCGTGGATGCGGATTCCGCCGTGGTCGATTGCGTCGCCGGGCATGGCGTCTTCAATGCTTTGCGCGTCGCAGGCCGGCGCATCGGTGAGGCGCAGGAAAGGGGGGCTGACGATCATGGCTTGGCTCCTTCCCCTGCTTGCGCGCCCAGCCCCATGCAGATCGGCAGGTCCGGGTCGCCGCCGATGAAGTCGACGATGACCTCCTGGCCGATGCGCGGCAGCTGGATGCCGCCCAGCTGGTTGCCCGCCCACGGCGAGCTCACGCGCACCCAGCAGCAGCTGTGCCGGTTCAGCTGCCCTTCGCGGTCCCAGGGAAACTGCACCTTGACGCGCCCGAGTTCGTCGGTCCAGATGTCGGGGTCGACCTGCCTGGTGCCCTCCACCCGGGTGACCCGGCCGGCGCCGCCGGTGTCGTTGAGCGCCTGGTCTTCAGCCGTCCTCGGTCCGACGACCACTGCGCTCTGCGGGCCGAGGCCGGTGGGCTTGCGCCGCGTGAGCGCGGGGCGCAGCGCCTCGGTGACCGGATGCGCAGTCAGCTCGACATCCACGCGCCACTGCTGGCGCCGCCCGGGCGCGGCGTCCTTGGTCTGGCTGTCCTGGGCGACGTCCTCGATCAGGAACTGCGTGGCCAGGATCAGGTAGTCGGCGTTGGCGCTCTGTCGGGGGTGGTTCTGCAGCCTGAAGGTACAGCCGGGCTCCATGCCGCGCAGGTTGCCGCGGGCCTGGGCGCGGGCGCCCGCGGTGCGCAGCGCCTGCATGCACGGGTCGGCCTTCGGCCGGGTGTAGTCGTGCTCGCGCGTGGCGCAGGCGCCGCTGGTGAGGCGGCTGAGCGGGATGAAGCCGTGTATGTATTCGGCGTCGGTCTTCCAGCCGGGCGGGTGGTAGTCGACCTGCCGATACGCCTCGCCGGGGTTGGGCTGATAGGCGCCCATGGCATCGGTGAGGACGAGCCGATGGGTACCGTCGCGGTGCTCGAAGTGGTAGCTGATGCCCCATTCCTGGCACAGGCGGGAGATGAAGTCGAAGTCGCTTTCGTTGTACTGGGTCTGGTAGTC
>CAIQMJ010001063.1 GCA_903872875.1 uncultured Variovorax sp. | reverse complement strand
GGTTGGTGCACGCGGCCGCGGCCATCCTTGCGACCGCCTTCTTCGCCAAGGCGGGCGCGTGGCCGCTCAATTTCTGGCTGGTGCCGGCGTACAGCGCCGCGGTGTCGCCGGTCAGCGCGGTGTTCGCGCTGCTGACCAAGCTCGGCATCTACACCATCCTGCGGCTCTGGAGCCTGCTGTTCGCACCGGACACCGGCGTCTCCGCCCAGTTCGGCCAGACCGCGCTGGTCGCAGCCGGAATGGCCACGCTGTTCGTCGGTGCGCTCGGCATCGTCGGCACGCAGCGGTTGTCGAACCTGGCGGGCTACAGCGTGCTGATCTCGGCCGGCACGCTGCTCACCGCCGTCGGCCTGGGGCAGCCGGCCATCTGGGCCGGCGCGCTCTACTACCTGCTGAGCTCGACCCTGGCCGTCAGTGCCTTCTTCCTGCTGATCGACATGATCGAGCGCTGGCGCAACGCGGGCGCGAGCATCGCGGCGCACGAATCGGCCGGCAATGCGCCCTTCCTCTCCGAAGACCTCACGTCCTCCGACCACGTGAACCTCGACGACGAGCAGCAGGCGCTCTACGGGCGCGCGATCCCGGCCGGTGTCGCCTTCCTGGGCCTGGCGTTCATGGGCTGCACGCTTCTGCTTGCCGGCCTGCCACCGCTGTCCGGCTTCGTCGGCAAGTTCACGATGCTGTCGGGTCTGCTGGACGCACCCACCGTCAGCACGGCCAGTTGGGCATTCATGGCGCTGCTGATCGTCTCCGGCTTCTTCACGCTGGTCGCGCTGAGCCGGACCGGCATCCGCCACTTCTGGACGCAGCCGCTGAGCACCATGCCCGCCTTGCGCATGCTCGAGGTGCTGCCGGTGGCCGCATTGCTGCTCGCATCCGTGGCATTGACCATCGCCGCCGAGCCGGTGATGCAGCATGCGACCGACACCGCCGAAGGCCTGTTCCGGCCGGCGGACTACCGCGACGCCGTGATGCATGCGCAGCAGAAGCCAGGAGTTGCACGATGATGAAACGCTGGCTGCCATCGCCGCCGCTGTCGTTCGCACTCTTCATCGTGTGGGTGCTGCTGAACCAGTCGCTCGATGCCGCGACGCTGCTGTCCGCTGCCGTGCTGTCGGTCATCGTTCCGCTGATCACCAAGGGGCTGCGTCCCGCCACCGTGCGCATGCGCCGCCCCGGCGTTGCGCTGCGGCTCGCATTCCGCGTGCTCTACGACCTGTCGCACTCGGCATTCGCCGTCGCCAGGCGGCTGCTGACCCGCCGCACCGGCGACATCGCCGCCGCTTTCGTCCAGGTGCCGCTCGACATGCGCGACCCGAACGCGCTGGCCACGCTGGCGATGATCTGCTGCCTGACGCCGGGCACCGCCTGGGGCGAAGTGTCCTTCGACCGAAGCACCCTGCTGATCCATGTGTTCGACCTGGACGACGAGCAGGCCTTCATCGACATGATCAAGACCCGCTACGAACGCCCGCTGATGGAGATCTTCGAAGCATGACACCGATCCTGTTCTGGGCGCTCAAGGGCGCGCTGTTCCTGCTCGCCATCGCGATGCTGTGCGCCGTGACGCGCCTGCTGCTCGGGCCGACCGCGCAGGACCGCGTGATGGCGCTCGACTGCCTCTACATCAACGGCATGCTGATGATGCTGGTGCTCGGCATCGTCTATGCGAGCAACGTCTACTTCGAAGCCGCCATGCTGATCGCGCTGTTCGGCTTCGTCGGCTCGACGGCGCTCGCCAAGTTCCTGCTGCGCGGGGAGGTGATCGAATGAACGATTTCATCTTGGGCCCGCTGCCGCTCTGGGCCGAGATCATCACCGCCATCTTCGCAGTGCTGGGCGCTGCCTTCGCGGCCATCGGCTCTTTCGGCCTGGTTCGGCTGCCGACCTTCTTCCGCCGCATCCATGCGCCGACGCTCGGCGCCACGGCCGGCGTGTGGTGCATGACGGCGGCGACCATCGTCTACTTCTCGGTCCAGGGAAACAACCTGTTCCTGCATGCGGTGCTGATCACGCTGTTCGTGGCGCTCACCGCGCCGGTCACCACCATCTTCCTGATGCGCGCGGCGCTGTTCCGCGAGCGGCAGAAGGGCGGCAACGTGCCACCGGACGCGCCATCGACGCCGGCGTCGCAGCCACGGGAATGACGGTCTCGCAATAGCGGCCTCGGGAAGCAGTCTCAGGGGGACAGCCGGGAAGACGTGTCTGGGGCACACTGCGGCAAGAGGCGCCGCCGCATGGCGCATGCACAGGCCTTTGACATCACGAGGAGACCGCCCCAATGAATGCCCTCACATCGAGTGCCCATTTCCAACCCGAGGAACGGGCGCTCACCACCGACCCCGATCCCAGCGAAACCGCCGAGTGGCGCGATGCTTTTGCCGCACTGGTCGCGGCCCACGGCGCAGCTCGCGCGCGCTGGATGCTCGACGAACTCGCCCGTGTCGCGCGCGAGCAGCGCATCGGCTGGCAGCCCGAGCTCTGCACGCCGTACGTCAACACCATCCCGGTCGATGCACAGCCCGCCTTTCCGGGCGACCTCGCGATCGAGGAACGCCTCGCATCCCTGATGCGCTGGAACGCGCTGGCCATGGTGGTGCGCGCCAACCACTCGTATGGCGAGCTGGGCGGCCACATCGCGAGCTATGCCAGCGCGGCGGATCTGTTCGAAGTCGGCTTCAACCATTTCTTCCATGCACGAACCGGCATCGGCGAAGGTCGGCATGGCGGCGACCTCGTCTTCTTCCAGCCGCACAGTTCACCCGGCGTCTACGCGCGCGCCTTCCTCGAAGGCCGGCTCAACGAAGACGACCTGACCCACTATCGCCAGGAACTCAGCGCACCCGCATTCACCCAGGGCAGCGGCGCGCGCGGGCTGACCAGCTATCCGCATCCGTACCTGATGCCGGACTTCTGGCAGTTCCCGACCGGCTCCATGGGCATCGGGCCGATCAGTTCGATCTACCACGCACGCTTCATGCGCTACCTGACCGACCGCCAGCTGCAGGACTGCAACGGGCGCAAGGTCTGGGGCGTGTTCGGCGACGGCGAGATGGACGAGCCCGAATCG
>CAIQMJ010001062.1 GCA_903872875.1 uncultured Variovorax sp. | reverse complement strand
GGCGCGGGCGCGGGCGCGGGCGCGGGCGCCGGGGCCTGCGGCCGCGTCCTAAACTCCGCGCACGGACATGCGTCCCCGCCGGGGCCCGTCGCTTCCGGCAACGACGATCAGGAGCACCGCGATGGATCAAGAACCACCGATCGACTTCAACGATCCCGTCTGGGCCATTCTTCGAAGCCTTCCGTCGATGCTGTCCTACTGGGACCGCGACCTGCGCTGCCGTTTCGCGAACCGTGCGCATGAGGACTGGTTCGGCATCAAGTCGTCGCAACTGTTCGACAGTGCGCTGATCGATCTGCTCGGCCCTGAGATTTTCGCCAGGAGCGAGCCATACATCCGCGGCGTGCTGCTGGGCGAACCCCAGGAGTTCGATCGAGTTCCATCGGACTCGCAGCGCATCCAGCGGCCCGGTCTGGTCAACTTCCTGCCACACATCGTGAACGGCAAGGTCATCGGTTTCGTCGTGCAGGTGACCGATGTGACTCGGCTGCATGACATGCGGGTACGGCTGCAGCAACAGGTCGACGACAAGGAAAAGGCCCTGGCTGCGCTGCAAAGGAGCAGCGCCAATTTGAGGCAGGCACAGGCGCTTGGGCAGATCGGCAGCTGGACCTTGAACGTGACGAGCGGAACGATGACCTGGTCGCCGCAGTTGTATGTACTTTTCGGCCGCGATCCGGTATCTGGGCCACCGGACTTTCATGAGCATTCGATCTGCTACACGCACGAGAGCTGGCTGCGTCTGGTGCAGACAGTCGACCGCGCCGTGAAGAATGGCGAGCCTTATACGCTGGAACTCGAATACATCCACAGCAGCGGCCGTCGCGGCTGGCTGGAGGCACGTGGCGCTGCGGAGCTCGGCGAGCGGGGCGCCGTCACCGTTCTGCATGGCACGGCGCAGGAGATTTCACCGCGTCGCGCGGCGGGAAGCATCGAAGCGCAGGCCCGGCGGATCTGTGCGCTGGAAGCGGAGCTGTCGGCTGCGGAAGCGCGAATCGCTGAGCTCGAGCGCGCGCTGAGGGCGACAGACACCTGATCTGAGATAGCTGAGATAGCGCTTCAGTGTGCCGGGATGGCGGCACGATCAGACAAGGTCGGCCGTCGATCCCTGCTTCTCAGCTCTTAAATATGCTAACGGCCTGCGGTTGGTGGCCGAGAGGGACGATGCTCGCGACTGAAGGCAACGCGGCGGCGCAGGCCCGAGAAGCCGCGTTAGCGCTTTCCGCTTTCGGCAGATACGCCGGTACGGATCCACGCTCGTTGCAGGGCGATGATGAAAGAGGCGAGGGGGCAAGGCCATGCTGCGCGACCAGCGGCCCGAAAACGACAAAGCCGCCTCGAGGGCGGCTTTGTCTGGAATGTGGCCGTGGACACTTACGCGGTCCACGTTACGGCATGTTCACTTGCAGGAGCTACCTTGTATTTTTCTCGTCGTGGTAACTCTTGGTCGACGTGCCGTTATGAGATCCGGCTTGCCTGCGCAGGCATTGCCCAACAAGTAGATGGGCAAGACATCGAGTATAGCATCTTTTCGCAGCGTGCTGAAAAATGGAGAGCCTGTGCATGAGGACAGAGGCATCTGCGGCACGCTGACTGGACGGTTCCGACACCGCCCCCCTAGAATCCGTCTCGCTCCGGGGCGCACGTGCATGACGTGCTGAGATGGCGAACCCTATCGCCGAACCCGCGAACTTGAACCGGTTAGTACCGGCGGAAGAAGAGCTGCAGTTCCCCTGATCCACAGGTCCGTTCCGGGCCGTGGGTTCGTCGAGCGATTGCGGAGCACCCCCCATGCCAACCAGGAGTGCCCCATGAACGCCATCGACAAGTTCGCCTCATTGCTCACGCTGACGCGCGAGCCTTTTCCCGCTTCGGTCAAATCCACCATCGTCGGCAGCCGGCCCGACCTGCGCGTGCCCGTGCGCGACGTGGCATTGACCAACGGCGAGAACGTGTCGCTCTATGACACCTCCGGGCCGTACACCGACTCGGCAATCGACATCGACGTGCGCCGCGGGCTGCCCGACGTGCGCGGTGCATGGATCGGGGAACGTGGCGACACCGAGGCCTACGCCGGCCGTCAGCTTGCCGCGCTCGACGATGGCGTGAAGGGCGAAGAGAACGCGCGCATCGCCCAGTTGCGCGCCGATGCGGCTGCGCTGCAGCGCATGCCGCGGCGCGCCAGGAGCGGCGCCAATGTCACGCAGATGCATTACGCCCGCCGCGGCATCGTCACGCCCGAGATGGAATACGTGGCGCTGCGCGAGAACGGCAAGCGTGAATGGATGGCCGAATACCTGGCGAATGCCGAGCGCGCGCAGCGTGTGCGCGGCAACCCGATGGGCGCTTCGATCCCGAAGATCATCACGCCCGAGTTCGTGCGCGACGAAGTGGCGCGGGGCCGCGCGATCATCCCGGCCAACATCAACCATCCCGAGGTCGAGCCGATGGCGATCGGACGCAACTTCAAGGTGAAGATCAACGCGAACATCGGCAACTCGGCGGTCACTTCGAGCATCGAGGAAGAGGTGGAGAAGCTGGTGTGGGCGAT
>CAIQMJ010001061.1 GCA_903872875.1 uncultured Variovorax sp. | reverse complement strand
CCACCGCTCTGACGAAGGGTTGCCGGGCGCGCGGAATCGACGCCGCGCTCCTATCACGCGCAAGCCGAGGGGCATGCGCCGACGATCAAGTGCACCCCATGCACCATGTAGAAGCCATGTACTACTTCACCCGCAAGTACGCAGAGTGCTGGAGTGTCGCGCTTCGTTCTGCCAGCGGCGCTGCTTCCCTACTCTCTCATCGTGAACACGACGGAGAGATAGCTGAAAGGGCCTTCCTCGATGGCATCGATACCGTGGAGGGCGGTGGCGTCGAACTGCAAAGTGTCGCCAGGGGCCAGTTGGATCGTCTTCGTGCCGTAGCGGTACCTAACTCGGCCAGAGAGGAGGTGCAGGAACTTGATCCCTGGGTGCTGGAAGGTGACGTAGGGCCGTGCTTCAGGAAGCAGAGTCAGCCGCACAGGCCCGAGCAGATTGGTCGCCACCAGCTTGACCGCCTGCGCGTCGTCAAGCGGGTTGGCCGCATTGTCGAAGGGCATCACCCCGGCATTGTTGATGACGACGTTGAGCGCGGGGTACTTGACGATCAGGCCCTGCGCCACGCGCTGGATGTGTGCGGCATCGGTGATGACGAGTTCGACGGTGTCCATGCCGGGGTTGGCGCGAGCGACTTCGTCGAGCAGTGCCTTGCGGCGCCCGGTGATGACCTGGTTGTCCAGCCGGTGAAATGCTTCGGCCAGGCCGCGGCAGATGCGAGATGCGCCGCCGTTGATAAGGATGGTGTTGTCGGACATTTGCACGATCATCCCGATTCACGTCGCCCACATCGTCTCGGCGAACTTCCTACCCGGTTTCGACCGCTTTTCTGAGGGCTTGACGTCACAGGTGGCGCCATATACCATCGCGATATACACCACTTTACCGAACGAGCACATGTCCATTGGCACCGTTTTCATCAACAACCGCACGCAGGCCGTCCGACTTCCGCTGGACGTTCGACTGCCTGAAGGCGTGCACAAGGTGGAAGTACGTGTCAGAGGCCATGAGCGAATCATCGCGCCGCTCGGCCAGAGCTGGGACAGCTTCTTCCTGGGTGGCCCTGACGTCAGCGACGACTTCATGACCGAGCGCGCCAGTCAGCACCAGCCCGAGCGCGAGGCGCTCTGATGCTGCGTTACCTGCTGGACACCAACATCGTCATCTATGTGCTGAAACGACGACCCATCGAGGTGTTGTCCATCTTCAACGCGAATGCCAGTCGCATGGCGATTTCCTCTATTACCCTGGCTGAACTTCTGCACGGTGCAGAGAAAAGCACCCGCGTCAGCGAGAATCTGGCCGCCATTGAAGACTTCTGCAGTCGCCTTGACGTGCTGGCCTATGGCATGAGGGCCGCACAGCACTACGGAGCTATCCGCGCCGCCCTGGAAAAACAAGGTCAGCCCATTGGCGTAAACGACCTCCACATCGCTGGTCACGCACGCAGCGAAGGGCTGGTACTGGTAACGAACAACGTGTCGGAATTCGCGCGCGTTCCTGCACTGGAAATGGAGAATTGGGTCAGCGCCAGCCAGTGAATGACGGCACCCTCAGCCTTGCTTCCATCGCTCCCACATCAATGCCTTCTGGGCGTCCGTGTAGTAGGTTCGCGTTGGTACTTCATCTGCAACACTCCTTCTGCTCATGCAGTTTTCAGTGTGTTGCATCGACCGGTTGAATCCGCCGCCAAGAGCGCAAGTTCGGTGTGAACTCCGGTTTCGTTTCTCAATAGCTCCGCCGTATGTTGTCCGCGCGTCGGCGTAGGCGCGATCGA
Organism: uncultured Variovorax sp.; assembly: GCA_903872875.1. Classification (GTDB taxonomy): domain Bacteria; phylum Pseudomonadota; class Gammaproteobacteria; order Burkholderiales; family Burkholderiaceae_C; genus Variovorax. The sequence continues at coordinate 4,915 of CAIQMJ010001061.1, read as the reverse complement.
CCAACTGCTCGATGCCGGCCAAGAGGCCTCGCGCGTACTTGCTCAAACCGGTGGAGAGCCCAGAATGCCGGTCAGGAGCGCATCGACTTCGCTACGCCGTGGCCTAGCCACGTTGGCTGCGTTGCTGGCCTGGAGGAACGGCCTCGATGCAGCCGGCGCGCGCAGCCATACTTCGCCATCCTGAGCGGGTACGAGCGGTGGCTCGACGCTGCCATGCAGGGTGCTGACGCCTCACCCATGTCGGCGAGCGGCGTCTAAGGTCACCTCCAGGAGGACTGGTCCATTGGTAATGCACCCGTCGGATCGTAGACAGTAAGCCGGTCACTCCGCTCCAACATCCCATTGAAGACGACCAGGTTATGACCTCCAGAATTCGCAAGAGAAGGGAAGAGAATTCCTTTTGCACCTGCAGTTTGAACCAGGTCCGAAAGTACCCACGTGGGCGGCTCGATCTTGTCGTGGAAGACCAGGCGCCTCCAGTCACAGCCAAACTCTTCCCAGAGCGGATCCCAAGATGTGTCATAGCCGCCGGAGAAATCGACGATCTGAGACAGTTCCACTTGGTAGGTTGCGATTGTTCCAGGCGCAAGCAGAGAACTGGTTTGCTTGTATTCCGCCAAAGCGGTCTCTACTTCGAATGAGAGGTACAAAGCATCGACGCCCTTACGGTTCAGACGGCCTCCTTGGCTTGCAGCGCCTGCGCCGCTCGTCGGTAGATACGCCCATCTGGGACTGTGCACGCGATATAACGCCGCCAGACTGAGAGGGCGCAGAATCATCCAGCAAATCCGGCCTGGTATGACTCAAGCAGGCCGACCACATCGTCGCTTCGCCCCTCCGCCACAAGCGACTCGGCAGTCTTGTACTCGAACGGTGCCAGGGGCTCGTTCTGGTACCAATATATGGCGGCCTTGATATCTCCTGAGACCGCGAGCGCAGCGGCGAGAACTCGGACGTTCAGTCGAATGTGATGCTGAACGCTTGTCGCGCCGGGGGCCCGTGTCACCGTGTTGCGGTGAACGTGGGCCAGTCGAGCAAAGGTGCCTACATCCAAGCCCATCATGTCGATGAACTTGGTTGGAGAGAGGATTGCTCGACCGCCCACATCTTCGCGAAGTTGTTGGGCGATATCGAATGCGCGCGGTAGGTCGACTGCAGCTGACGCCTGAGGGGCTGGAACGAAAGTTGAAAGCATGATCTGCACCTTTTGTGCACTATTATCGCCCCAAAGGGGCCGCATGACAAACTACTGCTTTGCGCTCAAAGTCGCCGCCTGCATGAGCAAACTCAGGAGCAATGGCCTCCAGATGCTAGCCGCTTCTGCGTCCACATCGAGGCGACGAAGGCCTCGCCGGAAGGAGCGCTGAACCGAAGCGGAGCACATCGACGAACGCTTGAGGTTAGGCACCATTCCCTCCTGTGACGGGCTCAACGCAACCAAAGCTTGAGCGTGGCCCTTGGCCGTAGGAGGGCGGCTCAGGGCCGAGGCTGCCGTAGCGCTTGCGCATTCGCGCAGGCGGATGTTGAGCGACGCGACGATGGTCGCCGTGGCTTCCGAATACTGCATTGCTGATGCGCTGCACCCTTTCGGCCGTGAAAATCTGCGCCCCCACACGCGGCAGCCGGGCTGGCCCCCATGAGAAAATCTTCCGCAATCTGGTGCCCCGCGTGCCGGCCATCACACCATGTCCCGCCAATACCTCGACGTCCCCTACCGGTCCAAGGATGCCGCCAAAGCGCTCGGCGCATGCTTCGACGGCACCGTCAAACGCTGGTACGTGGAGGCCGGAACCGATCTGGCCGCTTTCGGCGCCTGGCTGCCGGCGGGGCTGCCTGCGGTCGCGCTGCCGGCGCGCACGGGCATCGAGGACACGGATCGGCACGGTGCGGTGGCGCTCGATGCCAAGAAGGGCATTTCGTTGTCCCGTCTTCTCGATGGTGTCGGCGCCGCCATTGCCCAGGCCTTCGCCGCCGGCGTCTGGACACTGGTCGAGGTGGTGGAAGCCCGCACGCACAACGGCCACGTGTACCTCGAACTTTCCGAGCGAGATGCCCAGGGCCAGCCGGTCGCCAAGGCCAGAGCCCTGATCTGGGCGAGCACGGCGGCGCGCATCCTTCCGCAGTTCGAGGAAGCGACCGGTGCAGTGATCGGTGCCGGCATCAAGTTGCTGGTGCGCGCCCGGCCGGTTTTCAAGGCGCAGTACGGCTTCAGCCTCGAGCTCGATGCCATCGACTCTGAATACACGCTCGGCGATCTCGAGGCGCGCAAGAAGGAGATCCGCGCCCGCCTGCAGCGCGAGGGCGTGTTCGAGCGCAACCGCCAGCTCGCCGCGCCATGGGATTACCGGCATGTGCTGGTCGTGGCGCCTGCGGAGGCCGCCGGCCTGGGCGATTTCCGGAAGGAGGCCGATCGACTCGCGCGCTTCGGCATCTGCGAGTTCGCCTATGCGCACAGCCGCTTTCAAGGGGAGGGCGCGGCGCTGGAGATCATTGCAGCGGCGACAGCCGGCCTGCGCGCAGGCTTCAGTGAGCGGCCACCCGATGCCGTCGCGATCATCCGTGGTGGCGGCGCGGTCAACGACCTCGCGTGGCTGAATGACTACGCGTTGGCTCGCTTCATCTGTGACCTCGAGATTCCGGTGCTCACCGGGATCGGACACGAACGCGACGGCACCATTCCCGACGAAGTGGCCCACACGCGCTACGACACGCCCAGCAAGGTGATTGCCGGCATCGAGCAGCAGATCCTGCGTCGCGCGCGCGAAGCGCGGGCCGCGTGGGACACGGTCTCGGCGTCCAGTGTGCAGTTGATCCACAAGGTCCGCGCGGATGCGGAGCGCTGGGACGCGCGGATCCGCGGCGATGCCCGCACCCACCTGGCACGCGCACGGCAGGACAGCACCGACGGTTTCCACGCGATCGCGACCGGCGCCATGCACGCGGTGCACGCGGCCTCGCGCGACCATGCGGTCCTGCTGAACTTGGTGAAGGCCGAGGCGACACGGCAGGTCGCCGCCGCGAGGCAGTCGGTGCCGGCGTTGATGGCCGATATCCGTACCGATGCCATGGCGCACACGAACCGCGCCCGATCGGATGCCCAGGTCGTCTACAACAGCGTGACCGAAGGCGCTGCCGCCGGCGCCCGCCAGGCGCGTCAGGGTGCGGCGCTGGAACTCCAACGCGTCGCCGAGCGTGCGCAGGGGCCGTCCAGCAGGCCCGGACCCTTTCTCAGGCGCTGGTGCGGGAGGTGACGGGGCAGGGGCCCGAGCAGACCCTGGCACGCGGCTTCGTGATCGTGCGCTCAGAAGCGGGCCGGCCCATCACATCACGCCAGGAAATGCCCGCCGCGGGCCACGTCCATCTCCAGTTCCGGGACGGCACGGCCTAAGTACCGTCGCGGCCTCTCCAGAAGAAGACCGAAGAATGACCACTAGCTTTCGCGACGCCTACGGCGTGCTGCAGCGCCACGCAGAGCCCCTGCGCGACCAGCGTGAACCCGATACGACGATCTGCTGAACATCGTCACCGAGTCCGTCGAGGCCTACCGTGTCTGCAAGGCGCGCATCGATGCGGTCGAAGTCGCGCTCAAGGCGGCATTGGACGGCGTGGATGCGCAGCAACCGCCGCCTGCGGCGGTATCCGCCGGTCCGGATGCCGAGGTGCCGCGCCGGTCCGCGGCGGCCACGGCGCGCGCGTCCCGCGCACCGGCACCTCCGCCGGGCGACGACATCATGGACGACGACATCCCTTTCTAGGGATGACCCCTGAAGGGTCATCGCAGATCGCCTCGATCTCCTGGATGACGCGCGGCAGGTCCGCCACGCTGTCGATGAAGAAGTGCGCTCGCGCTCTCCTTGAGCGGGTCATTAAAACGGGGTGCCGGGCATCGCGGTCGGTGTGCCCCTGAAGCCACTGCGGGGGGGTGAATGACCTGGGGGCCATCTCAACATGACGGCGCGTTGCTCCCCGCGCGCTAGAAGCCGCCGATGGGATGATGGCGAGAGTGTTTGAAGAGGTGAGACGCCGCGGCATGAACGGCTTAGTCTCAGAGGTCGTTGGCACCGCGGCCGGAGCGCCAGGCCTTGCCAGCTTCTTGCAAAGTGCTGTCAAGCCGGGAAAGACTTCGGCGATGAAGGCTGCCGACGAGCTAATTGCATCGCCCGAGTTCGTGAATTTGGTCAACTCGGTCAACACTCCTAGCCGACATGCGGCATCACGGAAGTTTGCCGGCAGCGCTTCGTTTTCCCGATACATGGCTGAGATCGGCGGACCGCGCGAGATGTCGAAAAAAGAGAAGTGGGTATTGCAGGCGCTACAGGCGAAGAACAACGTGGGTGAATAGCAAAGCGTCCAGACAGTGAGTCATTACGAAAAAGGGAATGTACGCAGGATTCGCTCATACCTAAACCTTCGAAGTGTCGCGCTCACATCCAGACGATCCGATTTCTCCGTATCGCTCGCTCGTGAACGGCGCGCAGGCCATGCGGCCAGACCGCCCCGGCATCTTCCGCGCGCCTCAAAGCATCACTGACTTCGACAGGGGAGACCGAGCTTCGGAGAGCGATGAAATAGGTGTGGCGCATCGCCGCATACGGCTTCTGGATCAGCGCCAGTCGCGCGATCTCATCGCTGTTCAAAAAGCGGATCATCGCTATCCAAGCCACGTAGGAAAAAATTCCCACGGCCCATCCAAAAGATCCGCCAAGTTCAAACGCCACAACGAGACCCAAATCCATTTCGCGAAATTGATCGCACCCTGGAGTGAACCCCTGCAGCTGGACCACCGGGGAGATCAGAACTGATACGCTGACCGGGCCTTCAACCAGGAGAAGGTCATGTCATCAAGAGGTCCATACCGGCGCCACGCGCCGGAGTTCAAGATTCAGCTGTGCCAGGACATTCGCAGCGGCGCCAT
>CAIQMJ010001060.1 GCA_903872875.1 uncultured Variovorax sp. | reverse complement strand
CGCCGGGCGGCTCGGCCTACTGCGCAGCCAAGCACGGCGTGATCGGCCTCACCAAGGCGGCGGCCCTCGAATGCGGGCGCGACGGCATCCGCATCAATGCCGTCTGCCCCGGCTACATCGACACGCCGATGACCACCGGCGACGACTCGATCTTCCCCGGCAGCAAGCTGCAGCACGGCGTCGCACGCGCGGCCATCCGCCGCATGGCGCAACCCGAGGAGGTCGCGGAAATGGTGGTCTGGTTGTGCTCGTCGCGTGCTTCCTACGTGACCGGCGCGAGCTTCACGGTCGACGGCGGCGTGACGGCAGGCTGAGCCCGGCGCATCCGCTTCTTCATCTTCAAGCCATGAACTATTCCGACTATCAAACGCTTTCGTTCAGCCGCTCGGGCGCCGTCCTGACCGTGAAAATCCATCGCCCGGAGGCGCTCAACGCGGTCAACGCCACCTTGCACACCGAGCTGTCGCAGGTCTTCGCGCAGATCGCGCAGGACGCCAGCGTCGACGCGGTCGTGCTCACCGGCGAGGGCCGGGCCTTCTCCGCCGGCGGCGACCTGGCCTGGTTCGGCGACATCACGCCGGCGCAGCTCGATGCGCTCTTCGTCGAGGCACGCAAGATCATCGTGGACCTGGTCGACATGCCGCAGCCGATCGTATCGGCCATCAACGGCGTCGCGGCCGGGCTGGGCGCGACGCTGGCGCTGTTCTGCGACGTGATCTACGTGGCCGACGACGCGAAGATCTCCGATCCGCACGTGCGCATCGGCGTCACGGCGGGCGACGGCGGCGCGGTGATCTGGCCCTTCCTGGTCGGCATGTCGCGGGCCAAGGAATACCTGATGACCGGCGACAGCCTGGGCGCCGCCGAGGCCGAGCGCATCGGCCTCGTCAACCGCGTGGTGCCGGCCGACCAGCTCGTCGAGCAGGCACAGGCGATGGCTGCGCGGCTGGCCGCCGGTTCGCGGATGGCCATCCGCTCGACCAAGGCGTCGCTCAACAAGCACCTGCGCGATGCGGTCAACCTGGTGCTGGACACCTCATTGGCGTTCGAAAAGGAGTGCTTCTCGGACCCGTTCCACAAGAATGCGATCAAGGCCTTCGCCGCCCGCAGCGCACGGGCCGCGAACACCGCGATCGCCGACACCGCCGGGAGCGCCGCATCATGAGCGCGATGGCTCTTGGTCAGATGCTGATCGGCAACATGCTGGCCACCGCCGCGCAACGCGACGCGCGGCGCGAGGCCTTCTTCTGCGCCACCACGGGGCGGCGGTTCACTTTTGCGCAGACGAACGAGCGCTGCAATCGGCTCGCCAACGGCCTGCTCGAACTCGGCCTGCGCAAGGGCGACTGTGTCGCTTTCCTGAGTACCAACCGCGTGGAGGTGGTCGAGATCTATTTCGCGCTCGCCAAGGCCGGCCTGGTCGGGCTGCCGCTCAACTACCGGCTGGCACCCGTCGAGATGGTCGCGCTGATGCAGGAGGTCGATGCGGTCGCGCTGCTGTCGGAGCGCAAGTTCGCGGAGATCGCCGCGCTGGTGCAGCAGGAGATGCCGCAGGTGCGCGTGCAGGTGGACTTCGGCGAAGGCGTCGCCCATGCCGCGGTCACGCCGCATGCCTATGAGGGATTGCTGGAAGGTACCAGCGCCGCCGAACCCGACGTGCAGCTCCAGGAGAGCGACCCGTATTACTTCAACCTCACGTCGGGCACCACCGGCCTGCCGAAGTGCTACCTGCTCACGCACTACAACGCAGCGTCGTTCTTCAGCATGTTCCAGGCGCTGCACGTGACGCGCGACGACGTGGTGATGACCGTGTTCCCGATGTACGGGCGCGTCGGCTTCGCCTGGGTCGCCTGCAGCGTGATGTTCGGCATCCGAAACGTGCTCACCAACTTCGAGCCGGCGCGCGTGCTCGAACTGACGGCCAGCGAGCGCGTGACGATCTACAACCTGGTGCCGACAGATCG
>CAIQMJ010001059.1 GCA_903872875.1 uncultured Variovorax sp. | reverse complement strand
CGCTCGGCCGCCATCGTCACGGCCCTTATCCTTGGCGGCTTCAGAGTAGTCGCGACCAATGGTTCGGCGACTATCAGCGTATGCACTGCGCTCAGAAAACATGTCTTTGAGCCCAGTGTCTTTGCCTTTGGCTTCCACGTGCTGGACTTGCTGCGCTTGGACAGCGCGTTCCGCTCGATAACCATCCCAGGCTTTCGTACGGTATTCATTGAGAGTGGCCCACTTCTCATCGATTTTGAGGCGCTGCCCTTGATGCTCCCACCGCATCGTGTGCCGCTCCGCCATTTGCTGCTTCGTCAACGCCGCACTCCTTTGGCGGTATCCTTGAGATGGGTCCGGGCGCTCGCCAAGCTTCCTTTTCAAGCTTTGAAATTCTCGTGCGTGGCGATCCAACAATGCTTTCTTGGCGGACTTAGATTGCACGGCGCGTACGCCAAGGCCGATTTCGTGCGTGAAGCTCGCGGTTAAATGCTTTTTATGGGCCGCGTTCTGACGGCCAACGGGGGTCTGAGTGACGACCCTCAAGTTTCGAGTGAGGCGTGCTGCCTGACTTGCATCTTCCTTCGCTTGTGAGGTTTTAGCGCTCTTTGCCTGGTTCTGCTGGTTACGCAGCTCTATCCGTTGCGATGTCTTCAATGCTCTCGCAAATTCACGAAACTGCGTCGGTCCTAGCGGTTCAGGGCGCTCAGTGGCCACATCGAAAGAACTGCGAACCGCTATCGCTAAGCGAGGGTTCCCAAGCGCGATCCTCTGCTCTTTATGCGTCCTAAGCAATGTCCGCCACTCCTCGCTCTGACGCGTCCGAACGTCGCGCACTTCGGCAGAAATACCTTTTACGCGCGTCCGTAGGTCTGCCGTAATCTCTTTGTATTTCCGACTGTTGGGATGGCTGGCTCCTTTAGCTGCCGCCGCGCTAGCCCGACTTTTCTGACGGTCAGTGGCAAGCCCCTTTTTTGCCCTTACTTCATCGGCGGCTTTTTGGTACTCGGCCCGCTTCGCCGGGTCTTTCTCGAACCGAGCTGCACGCTCAGGGCTATGATGCTCCATCCCGCGGACTTTATCATAATCATGACCCCAGGACTGCAAGAACTGCTGATCGTTATTTGGGTTATGCGTTTTACCAGTCACGGGATGAATCCGGTTAACAACGATATGGAGATGCAAGTGCGCCTTATCGCCATGTGCTGCGAAGACGGCTTCATGGTCATGGAAGCCGATTGACTTTAAAGCCGCCTCCCCTGCCCTCATCATTTCAGGTTGATCGGGCTTCTCACCCGGAACCCACGAAAGTGAAAGATGATATACAGGGCTATCAGTTTTTCTACCGGTGGCCTTGGCACCGGCCATTGCTTTCAATTCACTTGCATGCTTGGCCGTATAAGCCATGACCTTGGCAGCTTTTGTAGGGTCATCCGTCCTAAGATTTCTCGTTTCTACAAAGAGGACACGCTCGTCAGTATCTGCCTGGTCAGGGTCGTGGATGATATAAGCGATAGCTCCCTTGAAGCTACGCCCTTTGTTGGCAACATTTGGACTCATTCGTCGTCTTGAAGCTTATCAAGCAGCCGATTGATCCGAACAAGCGTATCTGCGAGATCACGCGGGACGTGCCCAGCTCCGCTATTCATTGTGCGCGCTATTTGATTTAAATTCACGCCCGCTCGATTGATTGCCAGCACAAGAGTCGGGTCCGCTTTGGCAACGGGCGCCCTCTTGATCCGACCGCCGATAATCAAGCGCCGCGCGTAGTCGCTTGGCGATATGCCCACCGCGGCTGCGCCTATCTCGATCTCAGCGCGCTCATCAGGCAGCAGCCTGAGATTCAAGCGCTCGGTCCGAGTGTCCTCGGTGAGCTTCTTTGGCCTTGCCACAGCACTCCGCCTTTCCCCGTAGAGCGACCATCCGGCGCAGGAGCATTGCTGCCATCAGGGGCGCTCGGAGCGCCTCCGTAGCACAGCATGCGCCGCAGACCGGGACCTAGGGGCGGAGCCCCAGCAAGCGTTTTTGGGAACCAAAAACATAGCTTGCTACCCTGCCAGAATCTACCCGTGTGGCGCGGTTTTGCAAGTGTGCGCCCGCCCGTCACACCGCTGCATGCGCCCAGCCCAACTTCAGGCGCACCGCCATCAAGGCGGCCCTTCCTTCCCTGCTACGCCCGGTCCACCTTCGGGGGCGTGCCGTCTCCAGGGCGGCTCTTCCTGCCCTTACTACGCCCATCCATCTTCGGGGCGTGCCGCCTCCAAGGCGGCCCTCCCTGAGACGCTATTTCGCCACACACATGGCCGTTCTACGAGACGATTAAGTATGTGCTGCTGCTTCGCAAGCATGCTTACTGTGAATGGGGCTTCTTTGACGCTGCCAGGCGATCGTTTCTTTGACAGCACGATTTTCAAATTCGCTTCGCACACCCTCCTCTTCAAGAAAAGATTCGAGAGTTGATCCCAAATACGGGTTTG
>CAIQMJ010001058.1 GCA_903872875.1 uncultured Variovorax sp. | reverse complement strand
CGCAATGCGAGCGCCGGATCACGATCGAGGCAGGGCGAATCGCACGCGACGAGCGAAGCGTCTGACGCCACGGCGCTCCGGTGCCGGGGCGCGGGGATAATCCGCGGATGTCTTCCCCCAAAGTGATATTCGGCTTCCATGCCGTCGGCGTGCGCATCAAGACCGCGCCGACATCGGTGATCGAGGTTCTGTTCGACGTGAGCCGGCGAGATGCGCGCATGAAACAGTTCATGGCGCGTGCGCAGGAGGCCGGCGTCCGGCTGGTCGAGGCCGACGGTGTGCGGCTGTCCAAGCTCAGTGGAAGCCATGGCCACCAAGGCGTTGCGGCACGGGTCGAGCCGATCGCGCAGACGCATTCGCTGGACGAACTGCTCGAGGGCCTTGAAGCCACCGACACCATGCCGCTGCTGCTGGTGCTCGACGGTGTGACCGATCCGCACAATCTCGGCGCCTGCCTGCGCGTGGCCGATGGTTCGGGTGCGCATGCCGTGATCGCGCCAAAGGATCACGCGGCCGGCATCAACGCCACGGTCGCCAAGGTGGCGAGTGGTGCTGCCGAGACCGTTCCGTACTTCATGGTGACCAATCTGTCGCGCACGCTGGGTGAACTCAAGGAGCGCAGCATCTGGTGCATCGGAACCAGCGACGATGCACCGCGCACGCTGTATCAGAGCGACTTGAAGCGGCCGCTCGCGCTGGTGCTCGGCGCCGAAGGTGCAGGCATGCGCCAGCTCACACGCAAGAGCTGCGATGAACTGGTCGGCATTCCGATGCTGGGCGCTGTCGAAAGCCTGAACGTATCCGTGGCCAGCGGCATCTGCCTCTACGAGGCGATGCGGCAACGTATCGGCTGAAGTCCGCCCTTCATCGTGGCGTCTGGCGTCGCCTGACGTGAGTCAGGCGTCCAGCCAAGGCGAGCCCTCGGCCGCTGTCGCGGTGAGCATCTCGGCTTCGTCGGCGCCAAGTGCTTCTGCCAGTGCGCGTCGGGCGAGTTCGGGCCGGTTGTTCTGCTCGCTCAAGTGGGCCGCGACCACATGGCGCAGCCCCGCATGGTGTACCGCGCGCGCGATGGCGCTCGCAGCGGCATTCGACAGATGCCCGTAGTTGCCGCCCACGCGGTGCTTCAGGAATGCGGGATAGGCCGAAGTCGCGAGCAGGTCGGTGTCGTGATTGCATTCCAGCAGCAATGCGTCCACACCCGTCAGGTGGCTCAGCACATGAGGCGTGGCATGGCCGAGATCGGTCAGAACACCGAGCGTGCGATTGCCATCGGTGCAGCGCAGTTGGAGCGGCTCCTTGGCGTCATGGGGCACGGTGAACGGCTGCACGGTGATGTCGCCGGCCTCGATGTTCATGCCGTCTCGCGCCAGGTTCAGCTGCCCCTCGAAGTCACGGCCACCGGTTGCGAGCCATGTGCCTTCGCTCATCCATACGGGGATGCGGTCCCGGCGCGCCAGCCCATGGGCGCAGCCGATGTGGTCGCCATGCTCGTGCGTGATGAAGATGGCGTCGATGTCCGAGGCGCAGAGGCCGGCACGCGCCAGCCTTGCATCGAGATGCCTCAGCGTGAAGCCGCAATCGATCAGCAGCCGCGAGGTGCGGCCACTGCTGCTGGCCTCGACCAGCGTGGCATTGCCGGTGCTGCCGCTACCCAGACTGCGGAAGCGCAGCATCCCCGGGAGTGCTCAGCGCACCAAGGCTGCTGCGAATGGCGTTTTACTTGAGATCATCCGCAATGACCTTCACGATGCGCTGCGCATTTTCCGTGTTGTCCGGTGCGCCGGCTTCGTTGAGCACCGAGACGGTCGTGCTTTCACCCTGGCTCTTGACGAGGATGCGGAACTTCAGCGGCGTGTCGTTGGGATTCGACTTGCCGAAGCTGAAGATCTTCGAGAACAGGCCAGGTTCCTTCTTGTCCGGATTCGGCGTCACGTAGCGCACGAAATACGTGCCCGCCGCGCGATCGCGATCCTCCACGGTGAAGCCGGTGCGGTCGAGCGCAAGACCGACTCGACGCCAGGCGCGTTCGAAGCCTTCGCTCATCTGCACGACCGGTTGGCCGGCCACAGTCGCGACACGGGATGTCTGTGCAGGCGCAGCGCTCGCCACCAGCGCCGTTGCCTGCTGTTGCGACACGCCGAGCCGGACCATCAGGCGACGCAGGAATTCGGTCTCGAGTTCCGGGTCGCTCGGCCGTGGCTGCCAGATGGTCTGATCCTTGGTGGAGTTGCTGTAGACCTCTTCCATCCCACGGTGGCTCACATAGATCTCGGTGCCGTTCGGCGTACGCTCAAGCCTCGTGCGGAAGCGGTCGAGTTCGCCTGTGGAATAGATCGAGTCGAGCAGCTTGCCGACAGCGCCGCGGATGATGTCCTGCGGCAGCTTGGCGCGGTTTTCGGCCCAGTCGGTTTCCATGATGCCGAGATTGCGCTGGTCCAGCGTCAGCAGGAAGCCGCTTTCGAGCCAGAAGTCGCGCACCGGGTCCCACAGCTGGTCAGCCGGGCGGTTCACGACCAGCCAGCGCTGCGAACCGGAGCGCTCCATGCGGACGTCGCCGAGCGCCGACACCGCCGTCGGGATGCTGGGCGACGCAGCTGCACCAGCCTGCATGCTGTTAGCGGACACGGCCTTGCCGGGAACCACATAGCGGCTGTCGCGAGACAGTTGCGTCAGGTCCGGAGGTACTTCGAGCGTGGGGGCCTTGCCGGCGCTCTTGTAATCAATCTTGTCGCTCTCGAACACCGAGCAGGCAGCCAAGCTGGTGGCGACGAGTGCCAACAGCGTAAATCGCAGATAAGTCTTCAACGTCTCTTCCTCAGTGGAATGGTTCGGTCAAGCATGGGCCACCTTGGCCCACAGCGTCGCTGTGTCGGAGCCTGCGTGAGGCAAAAGGTTGCCATTCACCGCACGCGCTGACGTAAAGATTGGGTTTCAGGCAGTGAGCAGGCCACTCGAAAGCAGCGCGGCCTCGACCACCGGACGGCTGCCTTCGGACAATTCGGTGAGCGGCAACCGCAGTGCACCGCCGCACAGGCCCATTCGCGCCATCGCCCATTTGACGGGAATCGGATTCGGCTCGACGAAGAGATGGCGATGCAGCGGCATGAGTTCGAATTGAATGCGCATCGCGGTGGCGACATCGCCGGCGATGGCCGCCATGCACAGTTCGTGCATCTTGCGCGGTGCGACGTTGGCCGTCACGCTGATGTTGCCCTGGCCACCGCAGAGCATGAGCGCCACGGCGGTCGGATCGTCGCCGGAATACACGCCGAAGTGCTTCGGCACCTCGCGGATGAGCCATTGGGCCCGCTCGATGTTGCCGGTCGCTTCCTTGATGCCGATGATCCCGGGCACCTGCGCCAGGCGCAACACGGTGTCGTGCGCCATATCGGCGACGGTTCGGCCGGGAACGTTGTAGAGCACCACGGGCAGATCGCCCACAGCCTCGGCGATCGCCTTGAAATGCCGGTACTGGCCTTCCTGCGTCGGCTTGTTGTAGTAGGGCACGACCTGCAATTGCGAATCGGCGCCCACGCCCTTCGCGAACTTGGCGAGTTCGATCGCTTCCTTGGTCGAGTTGGCGCCGCAACCGGCCATCACGGGCACTCGCCCTGCCGCCTGCTCCACCGACACGCGAATGATCTCGCAGTGCTCCTCGACGTCGACGGTTGGCGATTCGCCGGTGGTTCCCACCACGCCGAGGCAGTCGGTGCCTTCGGCAATGTGCCAATCGATCAGCCGGCGCAGGGCTGGATAGTCGACGCTGCCATCCTCATGCATGGGGGTGGCGAGCGCAACGATGCTGCCTTTCAGTTGCTCCAAGGGACTCTCTTTGCGGTTAGCCGAAAAGCAGCCATTCTACTGACTGGACAAGTCACGATTCCAGACGGTGGCGGGCGCCGGGCTCGGCCTCGCGCACGGCAGCGATCCGCTGGACGAATCGCGGCGGCGTCTCCAGGTAGCCGTCTTCGTAGCCGACGACGCGCAGCCCGGCGCAGGCGGCCAGCAATTCGCCCGGTTGCAGCAGGAAATCGGGGCGGGATGGCTTGCCGACGGTCTCGTTGCCCGCTGCAAAGGTCTCATACAGCAGCACGCCGCCCGGCGCGAGCACCGCAACGATGTCGGGCAGCCTCGGACGCCAGAGGTAGTTGGTCACCACCACGAGATCGTACGACTCGCCGGCAAACGGCCATGGCCCGTTCTCGATGTCGGCGAGCACCGTTCGGCCGAAGGCTGCGGCGCTGCGCAGCGCCGCTTCGGCGCGGTCGACGCCCGTCACGGGATGCCCGTGCTCGGCCAGCCAGCGCATGTGGCGACCCGAGCCGCAGGCGACATCGAGCGCCGAGCCACCGTCGCGTGCCAGATGCGACCACCGCAGCACCCAGGGCGATGGGTCCGGTGTCATGTGCGGGGTGTGGGGATCGTTCAGAAGCATGACCACATCTGGTCGATCAGCGTGACGAGGAACGTCGGGCGGGTGTACAGCACGAACACGCCCGCGAGCACGGCCGCGGCCAGCAGAGTGCCGGCAATGCGGACGAGGAGGGAACGCGCATCGCGGTGCATCGGCGTCCGATCAAGCGGGGCGAGGCGCCATCCGCACGATGGCGCTTTCCTTGACCGGCAGGTTGATCAGCGCAGCGAAGACGCCCAGCGCGATCGAGATGTACCAGACGATGTCGTAGCTGCCGGTGCGGTCGTACAGCACGCCGCCGAGCCAGACGCCCAGGAATGAGCCGACCTGGTGCCCCAGGAACACGAAGCCGCTGAGCATCGACAGGTGCGCCACGCCGAAGATCTGCGCCACCAGTGCGTTGGTGGCCGGCACCGTCGACAGCCAGAGGAAGCCGATCATCGCGGCGAACAGGTAAACGGTGAGCGGCGAGATCGGTACCGTGATGAAGAGGGCGATGGCGATCGCACGGCCCAGGTAGATCGCGGCGAGGATCTTGCGCTTGGCCAGCCGTTGCCCCAGCGAGCCCACGAGGTAGGTTCCGAAGATGTTGAACAGGCCGATCAGCGCCAGGGCGTAGCTCGCGACTTCCGGCGACAGGCCCTTGTCGCGCAGGTAGCTGGGCATGTGCACGCCGATGAAAACGACCTGGAAGCCGCACACGAAATAGCCGGCCATCAGCAGACCGAAGCTCGGATATTTGAACGCTTCGGTCACGGCCTGGGCGATGGTCTGCTCACGGTGCACGCTGGCGGCGGCGCGCCTCGGCTCGCGCAGCCCGAAGGCCAGCGGCACGATGAGCAGCGCCACGGCGGCCAGGATCAGCAGCGCCGTATGCCAGCCGAACTGCATGATCAACTGCCCTTCGACCGGCACCATCAGGAACTGGCCGAAGGAGCCGGCGGCCGCAGCGACACCCATCGCCCAGGAGCGGCGCTCCGCGGGCAGTTGCCGGCCGATCACGCCGTAGATCACGGCGTAGGTGGTGCCGGCCTGCGCCGCGCCGATCAGCACGCCGGCGGTCAGCGCGAACAATACCGGCGTCGGCGACAGCGCCATGCCGGCCACCCCGAGCGCGTAGCAGGCCGTGCCGATCAGCAGCACGCGGAACGCGCCGAGCTTGTCGGCCAGCATGCCCGCGAAGACGCCCATCACGCCCCACGACAGGTTCTGGATCGCGATCGCGAACGAGAAGGTCTGGCGCGACCAGCCCTGCTCTTGCGTGATCGGCTGCAGCCAGAGGCCGAAACCGTGGCGGATGCCCATGGACAGCGTCACGATCAGCGCGCCGCAGAGCAGCACCTGTCGCATCGAAAGAGGAGCGGGAGAAGTCATCCTCTGACTTTAGCCAATGCGCAGCCCGGCCAACGCGGGGAAATCCAGCGCATTGTTGCTATTGGCGGCAGCCGTTGATGCGTCGCCGGCATCAATGGGCGCGCGGTGTTGGCCCGCCGTGTGCTTGCAATCCTTCCGCGCTGTATACGTATCCAGTTGCTGTCTTCTTCCTCACTACAATCCGCGCCCATGGCGACTCCTCCCAAGACATCTTCCACTCCGCCCGCTTACTCGGAAGGCTCGATCCGGGTCCTCAAGGGCCTCGAACCCGTCAAGCAGCGGCCGGGCATGTACACCCGAACCGACAACCCCCTGCACATCATCCAGGAGGTGCTGGACAACGCCGCCGACGAGGCGCTCGCCGGTCACGGCAAGAAGATCAAGGTCGTTCTTCATGCGGACGGCTCGGTCAGCGTCGAGGACGACGGCCGCGGAATTCCCTTCGGCCTGCACCCCGAGGAAAAGGCACCCGTCGTCGAACTGGTCTTCACGCGGCTGCACGCGGGCGGCAAGTTCGACAAGGGCTCCGGCGGCGCCTACAGCTTCTCCGGCGGCCTGCACGGCGTCGGTGTGAGCGTGACCAACGCACTGTCGACGCGCCTCGAAGTCACTTCCTACCGCGAAGGCTCGGTGGCGCACCTGGCGTTCTCGGGCGGCGATGTGATCGAGCCACTGAAGATCCGCCGGCAGGAAAGCGCATCGGCCGCCGCCGACGGTGCGCGCGACCGCAGGCAGGGGACCACGGTGCGGGCCTGGCCCGACGCCAAGTACTTCGAATCGAGCACGCTGCCGTTGCACGAACTCACGCACCTGCTGCGCAGCAAGGCCGTACTGATGCCGGGCGTGACCGTCACGCTCGTCAACGAGAAGACCAAGGACACGCAGCAGTGGCTCTACAAGGGCGGCCTGCGCGACTACCTGATGCAGACGCTGAACACCGACCCGGTGATCCCCTTGTTTGAAGGCGAGGGCTTTGCCGACGGCAGCAACGACAGCTTTGCCGACGGCGAGGGCGCAGCCTGGGCTGTGGCCTTCACCGAAGAAGGCCAGCCGGTGCGCGAGAGCTACGTCAACCTGATCCCGACCAGCAATGGCGGCACCCACGACAGCGGCCTGCGCGATGGCCTGTTCAATGCCGTCAAGAGTTTCATCGAGCTGCATTCGCTGCTGCCCAAGGGCGTCAAGCTGCTGCCCGAAGACGTGTTTGCGCGGGCCAGCTATGTGCTCAGCGCCAAGGTGCTCGACCCTCAGTTCCAGGGCCAGATCAAGGAGCGCCTGAACTCACGCGATGCGGTGCGCCTGGTGTCAAGCTTTGTGCGGCCGGCGCTCGAGCTGTGGCTCAACCAGCACGTCGAATACGGCAAGAAGCTGGCCGAGCTCGCCATCAAGGCCGCCCAGACCCGCCAGCGCGCCGGCCAGAAGGTGGAGAAGCGCAAGGGCTCGGGCGTGGCCGTGCTGCCCGGCAAGCTGACCGATTGCGAAAGCCGCGACATCGGCCACAACGAGGTGTTCCTGGTCGAAGGCGACTCGG
Source organism: uncultured Variovorax sp. (assembly GCA_903872875.1). GTDB lineage: Bacteria > Pseudomonadota > Gammaproteobacteria > Burkholderiales > Burkholderiaceae_C > Variovorax. The sequence continues at coordinate 85 of CAIQMJ010001058.1, read as the reverse complement.
CCGGCGGCAGCGCCAAGATGGGCCGCGACAAGGAGAGTCAGGCCATCCTGCCCCTGCGCGGCAAGGTGCTCAACACCTGGGAGGT
>CAIQMJ010001057.1 GCA_903872875.1 uncultured Variovorax sp. | reverse complement strand
CCGCCTCGAACTCCGGATGCTGGCTGATGAACAGCAGCATCGCCGGCACCGCGAAACTCACGCTCACCCGATGCCTCGCGACGGCGTCGAGCACGGCCTTCGGCTCGAAGCCGCGCTGAAGCACGAGGTGCCCGCCCGCCAGCAGCGTCGTCATGCTGCCGCACAGCAGCCCGCCGACATGGAACATCGGCGCGAAGTTCAGCGTGACGTCGGTGGACACGATGTCCCACAGGAACATCTCGTTGAGGTTGTTGGCCCAGAAATTGCCGTGCGTGAGCATTGCGCCCTTCGGGTGGCCGGTCGTGCCCGACGTGTACATGATCACCGACACGTCGTCCGCACGCACCGGCACGGCGGCGGGGACCGGTGGTGCGTCGGCCAGCAGCGCGTCAGCCGATTCCCAGCCCGGCGCACCCGCGCCGCGGTGGATGTAGCGGCTGCATGGCAGGCCGTCGCGCACCGGATCGATCACCGCGATGTGTTCCTCGCCGACGACCAGTGTGTGCACACCGGCATCGCCGATGACGAAGGCGAGTTCCGTGCCGGCGAGCCGGAAGTTCAGCGGCACGCAGATCGCGCCGAGCCGCGCGGTGGCGAACAGCACGACCACGAACATCGGATCGTTCAGCCCGAGGTAGCCGACGCGCGACCCGGCCGTCACGCCGCCGTCGGCCAGCACCGCCGACATGCGCTCGACCCGATCGACGAGTTCGCCATAGTTCCAGTGCACGTCGTCGCAGGTCAGCGCCGGCCGATGGGGTGCACGTGCGGCGCGGCGCGCCAGCCACTCGGCGAGCCCGACGGCATGCGCACTGCCGCCGGTCGGCGCGCCCGCGTTCATCGCCCGGTCCATACAGGCCGCCGCTTCTCGTTGAAGGACGCCAGGCCTTCGCGCGCATCCTCGGTCATGGCGAGCAGCGCGATCTGGCTCTCGGTATAGGCGATGCCTTCGTCGAAGGACATTGCGGCCATGGCCCGCATGGCGTACTTGCCGCGACGCAGCGCCGTGGGCGACTTGCCCGTCAGGCGATCGACCAGCCACTGCGTCTTGGCATCGAGTTCTTCCTGGGGCACCGCATAGTTCAGCAGGCCCGCATCCCTGGCTTCCGCGGCGCCGAAGGGCTCGCCGGTGAGGCACCACTCGCGCACCGTGCGACGGGGCACGATGGCCTGCAGCAGGCTCAGCACCTGCATCGGGAAAAGCCCGATCTTGACCTCGGGCAGGCCGAACTGCACATGGTCGGCCGCGACGGCCATGTCGGTCATGCACAGCAGCCCGACGCCGCCGGCCATGCAGGTGCCGTTGATGCGCGCGATGCTCGGCAGCGTGGCGTTCTGCACCTCGCGCAGCATGTCGGCGTAGTCGATGTTGGGTTGCGACAGGTCGAATGCGAAGCCCGCACCGGGCTGCAGGTCGCCGCCGGCGCAGAAGGCCTTGTCGCCAGCCGCGGTCAGCACGATGACGCGCACGTCGCCGTCGGCATGCGCGAGCCGCCAGCCGTCGCGGATGCCGGCCACGACGTCCTTGTTGATCGCGTTGCGCTTGTCCGGCCGGTTGATCGTGATCCACATCGCGTGGCCCCGCTTCTCCACCAGCACGGCCGGTGCGCCGGCCCGTTCGTTCGTCGTCGTCGTCGTCATCTGTCTCGCTCCTTTTTCTCGTGGCGCCGGCCGCGCGGCCGGCGTGCGGGTCGGGCCTATGCCACCACGGCTTCCTTCTCGACCACCACGATCTCGACCACCACGCGGCTCGCCGCCACCTGGTCGCCGGTCTTCACATGCAGCGCGATCACCTTGCCGGCCACCGGCGCCGAATGGATGTGTTCCATCTTCATCGCCTCCAGCGTGACGACGGGCTGGCCCGCCTCCACCCGGTCGCCCACGGCGGCCATCACGGCGACGACGCGTCCATTCATCGACGCGCGGACCTTGCCGTCGCCACCGGCCTCGCTCTGGCGTGCGGTGGCGGCACGGGTCTTGTCCTCGATGCGGGCGGGAATGCCGCGGTAGTGCAGCAGCAGCGTGGCGCCGTCGCGATGGAAGGCTGCGCTTTCATAAAGCCCGTCGCACACGAAGCGCGCCGTGTGGTCGCCGATCTCGTCGAGTTCGATCACATGGTTCGTCTCGCCGATCGACACGTCGAAGCGGCGCTGGCGCGTCAGCACCACACCGGCGCTCACGGCGCGGCCGTCGACCTCGAAGCGCAGCGATATCGGCAGGCTGTGCGTCATGCGCCGGCCGGTCGACGGCTGGCGCCGCGCACCGGTCGTCTCGTAGAGCAGCACGGCCGCGATGGCGGCGGCGCGGCTGCGCGTCACGGCGTCGGGTGCGAGCAGCGCGTCCTGGTTCTGCGCGATGAAGGCGGTGGTCGCACCGCCGGCCGCGAAGACCGGATGGCCGAGGCAGCGGTTCAGGAAGGCCTGGTTGGTCGTCACGCCCAGCGCCACTGCATCCTCGAGGCCGGCCATCAGCTTGCGCCGCGCCGCATCGCGGGTGTCGCCATGGCTGATCACCTTGGCGATCATCGAGTCGTAGTACGGCGGGATCTCCGCGCCCGAGCGCAGCGCATGCTCGACGCGAAGCTGCGCCGGCATCTCCCACAGCGCCATGGTGCCGCTCTGCGGCATGAAGCCCTTGTCGACATCCTCGGCGCACAGCCGCACCTCGATGGCGTGCCCGCTGAAGCGCACCTGCTCCTGCGTGATCGGCAATGCCTCGCCACCGGCCACGCGCAGTTGCAGCGCGACCAGGTCGAGCCCGGTGATCGCCTCGGTGACCGGATGCTCCACCTGCAGCCGCGTGTTCATCTCCATGAAGTAGTAGTTGCCTTCGGCGTCGAGCAGGAACTCCAGCGTGCCCGCACCTTCGTAGCGGATGGCCTTCACCGCGGCGACGGCGGTGGCGCCCATGCGGGCGCGCAGGTCGGCGTCCACGGCGGGCGACGGCGCCTCCTCGATGAGCTTCTGGTGGCGGCGCTGCACGGAGCAGTCGCGTTCGCCGAGATGGATCGCATTGCCGAAGCGGTCGGCGAAGACCTGGATCTCGATGTGGCGCGGCTCGACGATGGCACGCTCGAGGATCACCTCCGGATCGCCGAAGGCGCTCTGCGCTTCGGAACGGGCGCTGCGCAGCAGTTCGGCGAATTCCAGGGCGGACGGCACCAGCCGCATGCCGCGCCCGCCGCCGCCGGCGGTGGCCTTGATCATCACCGGGAAGCCGATGCGCACGGCCTCGGCCGCCAGTCGTTCCTCGCCCTGGTCGTCGCCCTGGTAGCCGGGAATGCAGGGCACGCCCGCCGCCTGCATCAGTGTCTTGGCGCCGGCCTTGTTGCCCATGGACACGATGGCTTCGGCCGACGGGCCGATGAACACCAGCCCGGCGTCCTTGCAGGCCTGTGCGAAGTCCTCGTTCTCGGCCAGGAAGCCGTAGCCGGGATGCACCGCATCGGCCCCGCTGAGCTTCGCGGCCTCCACGATGGCGGGAATGCGCAGGTACGACTGGGCCGGCAACGGCTCGCCGATGCAGACGGCCTGATCGGCCTCGCGCACATGGCGCGCGCCGGCATCGGCGGTGGAGTACACCGCGACGGTGCGATAGCCGAGCGCCCGCGCGCTGCGGATGATGCGCAGCGCGATCTCACCACGGTTGGCGATCAGGATCTTGCGGAAGGGAGTGAGCGTGGATGTCGTGGCAGTCATGGAACGTTCGTCGATGTTGTCAGTCAGTGAGCGGACGGAAAGGTGCCCATGAACTTGCTGAGGATCTGCAGCATCACTTCGTCGGCGCCGCCGCCGATCGAGGTGAGCCGGCCATCGCGGAAGATCCGCGAGATCGGGCTTTCGTCGACGAAGCCCATGCCGCCCCAGAACTGCAGGCAGCCATCGGCCACTTCGCGAATCACGCGACCGGCCTTGAGCTTGGCCATGGTGGCGGTGCGGGTCGCATCCTGCCCGGCCACGACCTCTTCCACGCCCTGCCAGCAGAGTGCGCGCAGGGCGGCGACTTCGGTCTGCAGTTCGGCCAACCGGTAGTGCACCCACTGGTTGTCGAGGATCGAGCGGCCGAACGCGCGGCGCTCGCGGGTGTAGCCGATGGTGGTGTCGATGGCGCGCTGCGCCATGCCGACGTTGTTGAGCGCACCCCAGAGTCGCTCGATCTGGAACTGCTCCATCTGGTAGATGAAGCCCATGCCCTCCTCGCCGATGCGGTAACGCTGCGGCACCCGCACGTCGTCGAAGTGGATCTGCGCGGTGTCCGACGAATGCATGCCCATCTTGCGGAGCTTGCGGGCGACCTCGACGCCCCGGGTCTTCATCGGCACCACGATGAGCGACTTGTTGCGATGCGCGGCGCCGTCCGAGGTGTTGGCGAGCACGCAGCAGAAGTCGGCCTGCGTGCCGTTGGTCGTCCACATCTTGCCGCCGTTGATCACGTAGTCGTCGCCGTCCCTGCGGGCCGTGGTCTTGATGGACGCCACGTCGGAGCCGCTGCCGACCTCCGACACGCCGAGGCAGGCCACGTAGTCGCCGCTGATCGCGGGCGCGAGGAATTCCGCCCTCAGTTCGGCACTGCCGCGATGCGCCAGGGCCGGCGTCGCCATGTCGGTCTGCACGCCGATGGCCATCGGCACGCCGCCGCAGTTCATGTGCGCCAGCGTCTCGGCCATCACCGCGCCATACGAGTAGTCGAGGCCGGCGCCGCCGTTCTCGACCGGCTTGGTCAGGCCCAGCATGCCCAGCTCGCCGAGGCGCTTGAAGACCTGGTGGGCCGGGAAGACCTCGGCGCGCTCCCACTCGTCGACATGGGGGTTGACTTCCTTGTCGATGAAACGCTTGAGCGTGTCGCGCAGGGTGTCGTGTTCGGGTGTGAGTTGCATCGTTTGCCTCGGCTCGTGCGGCGCGTGCGGCTCAGGGCCGCGCCACGGAGAACTGCATCTTCTGCGGCTGCCGCACCTCGGCATCGCGGCAGATCGACAGCACCTTGACCAGCATTTCGCGCGTGTCGCGCGGGTCGATCACGCCGTCGTCGAGCAGGTGCGCGCTGGTCGTGAAGACGCTCATCTGGCTGTCGAAGCGGTCGACGATGCGGCGTTCCATCTCGGCGAGCTTCTCGCGGTCGACCTCGGTGCCCTTGCGCTTCATCGCGGCCTCGGTCACGTTGACCATGGTCTGCGCGGCCTGCTCGCCGCCCATGACGGCTGTCTTGGCATTGGGCCAGGAGAAGCAGAAGCGCGGATGGAAGCCGCGGCCGCACATGCCGTAGTTGCCGGCGCCGAACGACGCACCGCAATAGATGGTGATCTGCGGCACGGTGGCATTGGTCACGGCCTGGATCATCTTGGAGCCGTGCTTGATGATGCCGGCCTCCTCGTAGTCCTTGCCGACCATGAAGCCGGTCGTGTTGTTCAGGTAGAGGATCGGCGTCTTCGACTGGCAGCAGACCTGGATGAAGTGCGTCGCCTTGGTCGCGCCGGCCGGGTCGATCGGGCCGTTGTTCGTGATCACGCCGAGCGGCATGCCTTCGATCTTGATGTGGCCGACCACCGTCGCGCTGCCATAGTTCTCGCCGAACTCGAGGAACTCGGAGTCGTCGGCGATGCGCGCGATGACCTGCTTCATGTCGACCGGGCGCTTGTGGTCGATCGGCATGATGCCGAGCAGTTCCTCGGCGTCGTAGCGCGGCGGCTTGAAGCTGCGCGCCGGCTCCGCCGGCATGCCGCGGTTCCAGTCGATGTTCGACAGGATCTCGCGCGCCATGCGGATCGCGTCGCGGTCGTCCTCGGCCAGGTAGTCGCCGAGGCCCGAGATCGAGGTGTGCATCAGCGCGCCGCCGAGTTCCTCCTCGGTCGCGATCTCGCCGGTGGCCGCCTTCAGCAGCGGCGGCCCCGCGAGGAAGGCCCGCGAACGGCCTCGCACCATGATGATGTAGTCGGACAGGCCGGTCTGGTAGGCGCCGCCCGCCGTCGAGGAGCCGTGCGTGACCGTCACCACCGGCAGCCCCGCTGCCGAGATGCGCGCGATGTTGCGGAACAGGTTGCCGCCGGTGACGAACTCATCGACCTTGTAGGTCATCAGGTTCGCCCCGGCGCTCTCGACCAGCTGCACGTAGGGCAGCTTGTTCTCCAGCGCCAGCTCCTGCATGCGCAGCTGCTTGGGAATGCCCATGGGCTGGAGCGCGCCGGCATCGATGCCCGAGTCGGACGCGTTGATCATCACGCGCACACCGGAGACCCAGCCGATGCCGCCGATCACGCCGCCGCCCGGCACGCTCTTGTCGAGGTCGGGGTTGTCCAGCCCGAGCCCGGCCAGCGAGCCGATCTCGATGAAGGGCGTGCCCGGGTCGAGCAGCAGCGAAAGCCGCTCGCGCGGCAGCAACTGCCCGCGCTTCTCGAAGCGCTCGCGGGACTTGCCCGAGGTGGCGATGCTGCGCCTCTCGTAGCCGCGCACGCGGTCGATCAGGGCCAGCATGCCGGTGCGGTTGGTCTCGAAGGCCTCGCTGCCAGGGGAAACGTTCGACTCGATGATTGCCATGTGCTGTGGTGCTGCAGGTGCCTGTTGGCGTTCGCGGACTGTTGTATGGCTGCCAGCTTAGGCAAAGGCCGGTTGGCGGTCTTGCGCGGACTGGCTGTTGGCGCTCCTCAGGCGCGCAGCGAGATGCGCCACTTCGGCAGCAGCGCGCTCGGCTGGTAGGAACGCTTGCTGCGGCGGAAGCCCGCGATGCCCATGTCCTGCTCGAAATTCAGCCAGCGCACCGGCCGCGGGAAGTGGCGGCAGAAATGCTGGAACATGAATGGATAGATGCCGACGTGGCTGTCCAGCCCCTTCGCGAAGCGGACCGCAAACACGCCGGGCTGCAGTTCCTGGACCAGCAGGAAGGCCACGGGCAATTCGTCGACGAAATGAACGAAGCCCTCGAACCCGAAGCGCGATGCCTGCGCGATGGCTTCGATGCAGGCGCGCTCGTCCGCTTCGCCTTCGGCCTTCTCCTTCTGCGCCATCCAGCCGGCCAGCACCGCCAGCGCCGCGTCTGCCTGCGCGGCGCCGAAGGGCTCGGCGCGCGATGCGTGGCTGGCGAGAAACTGCCGCACCAGATTGCGCTTCTTGGCGAGCGCACGGCCGGCATAGTCCTCGAAGGTGGACGCGCGGTACAGATAGTCCGAGTCGTCAGCCGAGGCGGATGCGACGAAGCGCTCGGCAAGCGCACCGACGTGCCGTGTCGCCACCGGATAGAGGCAGCCGTGGGTCTCGATCAGGGCGCCCAGGGTCCCTGTGGACAGCTTCGCGACATCGAAGAGCGGCATGAAGTGGCGCGCGCCATCGTAGGTCCGGCCCGCAACGCCCGGCCATTCGCCTGGGATGAAGCGGTAGTCGTGCGCCTGCCGGAACAGGTACAGGTTGGAGAAGACGTGGTCGGACAGGCACTGTTCGCCACTGGCGCGGCGAAGCGGGTCCAGCGCCGCGTCGATGCCCGCCTGCAGCGCCAGCGTGATCGGCTCGCCGCTCAATCGCCGTACGCCACCTGCCGCACGCCGGGCGCGGGCGCATCCGCCGGATCGCCGGCGAAGCACTGGGCGATCTGCAGCCATTCGCGCGCCGCGTCGCCGCTCCAGGTCAACCCGGTGTCGGCCAGGTTGCGGCGCTGCGTCACCAGCAGGCAGAAGTCGAGCGCGGAGCCGCGCACCTGCGCCGGCGACGCCGGGTCGCCCCACGTCCAGAGCGCGTCGCCCCGGGGCGCGCGGAGTTCGACGTAGGGAACGACCTCCGGCACCGGCCGCTTGCGGTTCACGAAGCTCCAGCCGAAGGTGGTGACGCCGATGTGGGCGATGTGGCGAAGCCTGTCTCCGGCCGGCCTGCGGCGGCGCACCACGTCCCACACGTCCTGGCCATGCGCCCACGTCTCCATCAGGCGGGCGGTCGCGAAGGAGCGCGCGCTCATCGACGGCCCGTACCACGGCAGGCGCGCCTTCGGGTCGAGCACCGACAGCGCATCGATCAGCCTGGCGGAGACCGACTCCCATTGCGCCAGCAACGCCGCACCGTCGAGACGCGCGTATTTCTCGCGCGCAATGGCGCTGATCTCCCTGCCGGTGGCCAGCTCCGCCAGCAGCTTCGCCGTGTTGCCCGCGAAGGCAGCGGCATCGGTGGCCGACAGCAGGGCCGTCTCGTCGAAGAAGCAGAGGTGTGCGATCTCGTCCCACGGCGTCCATCCGTAGAACGCGCTGCGCTCGGCCCATTGAGCGGGTGTCAGGGTGCGGGCCAGTTCGGCGAGTTGGGCATATTCGGCGTGCAGGTCGTCGGTCGTCTGTTGCATCGTGGTTCTCTTCTTCCAACTGCCGTTCGCGTGCGGGCTCGGCTAGACGCCGAGCTGCCGTGCGGCCAGGTCCTTCATCACTTCCTCCGAGCCGCCGCCGATCATCATCACCTTCACTTCGCGATAGATGCGTTCGCTGCGCGTGCCGCGCATGAAGCCCATCCCGCCCAGCAGCTGCACCGCCTGGTCGGCACAGAACTGCATGGCCTGCGTGGCCTGGACCTTGGCGAGGCAGACGCGCGCGACCAGTTGCGCGGGCCGCGCCAGGCCGTGCTCGATGCGATAGGCCAGGTCGTAGAGCAGCGTCCTTGCCGCGTCGATGCGCAGCGTCATGTCCATGAGCTTGTGGCGCACGACCTGCCGCTCCGACAAGGTGCTGCCGGAGAGCGTGCGCTGGCGCGTCCAGTCCAGCGCCTCCTGCAGGCACACCTCCGCATAGCCGCAGGCGAGCGCGGACATGAACAGGCGCTCGCTGTTGAAGTTGTTCATGAAGGTCTTGAAGCCCTTGTTCTCCTCGCCCACGAGATTGGCCACCGGCACGCGGCAGTTGTCGAAGCGCAGGTGTGCGGTGTCCGAACTCCACCAGCCCATCTTCCTGAGCGCGGTGCGCGACAGGCCCGGCGTGTCGCCATCGATGAGCAGCACCGAGATGCCGCCCGCGCCCTTGATCGCCGGATCGGTTCGCACGGCGGTGGTGATGAAGTCCGCGCGCATGCCCGAGGTGATGAAGGTCTTCTCGCCGTTGACCACGTAGCAGTCGCCGTCGCGGATGGCGGTCGTTCGCAGGTTGGCGACGTCCGATCCGCCGGAAGGCTCCGTGACCGCGAGTGCGGCGATCCTGTCGCCGGCCAGCACCGACGGAATCACCCGGCGCTTGATCTCGTCGCTGCCCGCCTTGAGGATCGGCGGCAACGCGATGCTGTGCGAGTTGAGCGATGCCTGGACGCCACCGCCGCCGCAGCGCGCGAACTCCTCGGCGACGACGAGCTGATAGAAGAGGTCTGCGGGCGTGCCACCGTATTCCTCGGGATAACCCAGCCCCTGCACGCCGAGTTCCGCCACCCGGCCGTAGAGCGCACGCGGAAACGTCTCGGCTTCGTCCCACTCGTTCACGTGCGGCGTGATCTCGCGCGCGATGAAATCCCGCAAGCTGGCTCGGAACTGCTCGTGCTCTGGGCTGAAATAGAAGGGAAGCGGCGGCGCTTCGAGAAATTCCATGCGGGGCTCCTTGGTCCTGCACGAGGTTAGCGGCCGCCACCGGATGGGTCTTGCGCGAACTGGCTGCGAACAGCGACTTCACGCAAGCCACGCAGGCACGCATTCCATAGGCTGTGCGAACCGCGATCCAAGCAGCCGAACCATGCCAGCCTCCGCCCACGCCACATCGACAACCCCGCCGCCGCCCGGCATACGGAACGGCCTTCTGCACGCGGCGCTCCAGCATGCCGCGGCCGCGCACCCCGAGGTCGTTGCCTACATCGACGGCGATCGGCGCTTCTCCTTCGCGGACATGGAAGCCGCGAGCCGCCAACTGGCGACGGCGCTGCGCCAGCGGGGACTCGGGCGGGGCGATCGCATCGCGGTGCTCTGCCACAACCAGATCGAGTGGCTGCAGCTCTTCTTCGCCGCCGCGCGCATCGGCGCGGCGGTGGTCGCATTGAGCCCGCGCTACCGCGATGCCGAGATCGCCTTCATGCTGTCCGACAGCCAGTCGAAGGCCGTGTTCACGACGAGCCGCATCGATGGCTTCGAGTTCCTGCCGATGCTCGATCGCATGGCCGCGACCCTGCCCGCGCTTCGCCATGTGGTCGCCATCGACAGCGACGCGTTCGCCGGCATGGCGGGCACGCCCGCCGACGATGCGGCGCTGGCCGCCGTGACGCAGGCAGTGCAGCCGACCGACCTCGCGATGGTGATCTACACATCGGGCACCACCGGCCGCCCCAAGGGCTGCGCACTGACGCACGCCAGCCTGCTCGCCTCGGCGGGCGGGCAGTTCAGCCACACGCGCACGCGTCCGGGCGACCTG
>CAIQMJ010001056.1 GCA_903872875.1 uncultured Variovorax sp. | reverse complement strand
GGGACACGGCATTGCGCCCGAGCTGATGGCGCGCTACGAGAAGCACCTGACCGACTTCTTCGCGCTGCCGCTCGAGGACAAGCAGCGCATCGGGGTGACGCGCGACAGCAACCGCGGCTACCGCGGCCGCGACGCGACCGCCCTCGCCCATTCGCGTGGCGAGTACACGCCGCCCGACCTGATGGAGCGCTTCACGACGGGCCGCACCGCCATACCCGACGACGACTATCACCGCGCACGTGCACACAACCACTTCCAGCCGAACCGCTGGCCCTCCGACCCGGACTTCGTCGAGACCGCGATCGCGTATTACGCGGCAATGGAGCGCCTCGCGTCGGACCTGATGCGTGTGTTCGCGCGCGCGCTTGCCCTGCCCGAAGACTATTTCGTCCCATATTGCGACCGCCACATCTCGCACCTGGTCGCCAACTACTACCCCACGCAGACGCAGGCCGCCGCTGCTGGCCAGTTCCGCGCCGGCGCGCACACCGACTTCGGCGCGCTCACGCTGCTGAATCCGGCGCGCTCGCCGCGCGGACTGCAGGTGCAGGCGGCCGACGGCGGCTGGGAAGACGTGGACCACGTGCCGGGCAGCTTCATCGTGAACATCGGCGACCTGATGGCGCGGTGGACCAATGACCGCTGGGTGTCGACGATGCACCGGGTCGTGCCGCCCGCAGGTGCCGGCGACCGCATGTCGATCGCCTTCTTCCTGCAGCCCAACGACGACGCGCTGATCGCATGCCTGCCGACATGCACCGATGCCGTGCATCCGCCGCTGTACGAGTCCGTGACATCGGGCGCGCACTACCAGATGAAGAGCAACAGCTCCTGGATCGGGAAGAAGTCCTTGCCGACCGGCGCAATGGCCTGACCCATTCAATTGACATTGAATTAGGCGCAATCGCATCACTTTGGTGCATTGCGAAAGCAAGTGCGATTTCGAATGCAATTCAATTTGCAAGTCAACTTGCACTCGTCACTTTTGTGACTGAAATAGCTGAATCTAGAGAATTCTTTCGACTGATTCGGCCAGTCGTATGACGACCATAGACTGCCAATTTGCTGCTGCCTTAATGGCGTGGAAATTGAGATCCTATGACACGCATATGCATACCTCCGCAGCAAGGATGCACTTCGGCGTCAATTCGCCGAACGACAGCTCCAATCATTCGGCGTGCCGAATCAAGTCACTGCATTGACCTGCGTTCATCAGACCGATGAACCGGCTTCTCATCCACGAGAAGTCGATCCTCCCACGGACAGGGCAACCAGCGCAGCTTGCCCCATTCTCGAATCTCTCCATCCGCCACCGCGCATCGGCGCGCAAACATGCAATGCGCTTGCGGTATCTCCGGAAGCCAGTCCAGGCACTCGATGCGCATTGCCGCGCTGAATCGCCTTCCAGGGGCCTGTCTCGAATCGATCGAATCATTCTCATTGCATCGCAATCGGCATCGATATCCGTCAATCGAACTCGAAACGATTGTTCACTTTCTGGCGTCTTCCTCGCTTCGCTGAAAGTAACGGATGTTCGCTCGTCTCCCTGTCGTCATCGCCCGGCCTCCTAACCTGATACGCAAATAGCAGAGAGAGAAACACGAATGATCTATCCGAATTACCTAGCCGCGATCCAGATACTTCGAATGGGAGAACAGATGCCGCGGGAGTTGCCGGGGCTCTTCGTCGAAGAGAAATATGCAGAGGCCGCGGCAGTCGTTCGAAGCGCGATGTCCGGTCACGGCACGCCACTGCGCATCGCGCAGCTTTGGCAACTGCTGGGCGATGTCCAGCTGCTGCTCGGCAACTTCGAGGCAGCCGAAGCCGCTCACGAGAAATCCCTCGCGCTGGTGGATGGTCACCCGCTCCTGAGCTCGATGTCCTGCCGCGCGACCGGACTGATGATGCTGGTACGGGGGCGGCTCGAAACCGCATCACGATGCTTCGTGCGCAACCTGCAGAGTCCCGACGAAGCCATGCGACTCGAAGCACTCGCCACCTGCGCACTCCTGTTCCGTGAAGGGAGCATGCTGCGCGAAGCAACGTCGTTTGCGATGCAGCTCCTTGACGCCGCGTCGTCGATGCGGCACGACGGCTGGCACCATCTGGCTCACACGCTCGCCCGCGACATCGGCGTGTACCGCGAACTGCTGATATCCCCACGGCTGCGCGACCATGTGTACTGGCAGGCTGCAGCATCGACCCCGCCGCCTCCCGTGACCTTGTCGCCCGGCATCGCAGCGAACGTATCGCCACCTTTGAGATCGATCCTGGACCGCCGGCAACGCCAGCTGACACAGCTTCTCGCCGTGGGACGCGGTGAAGTCCCGCCCGCCAAGATCGAGGAATTCGCAACATCCGTTCCCATGAAATGGCCGAGCGGTGCCGCATGGTCTGCGCGGATGAACCTGCAGGAACTCGCACTGGCCGCACTGGCGGGCGGACAACCCGCGGCGGCATCGCGACTGCTTGCACGCGTACCCGCGACCGTTTCCAACATCGGACAGTCCGCACCCATTGCAGGTGTCGTTCGTCCGGCCCAGATCGAGTTCGCCTACTGCATGGCCAAATCGATGATGGAGCGCGGGCAGCCGACCGAAGGGCTCGCGCTTTACCGCAAGTACCTCAAGATCGCGATGGACACGATCCGCAGCCTCGCCGCGACGCTCAACCAGCTTCACGAAAGCGTGCCGCGCGTCACCGATGCCACGGCACCCGTCCCGCTCGACGACGACCCGGCCTCCCTTCTTCCCCAGCGCTATCGGCGTGCATACGAGTACCTGCGTCAACACCATGGCCGCGAAGACCTCTCCGTTCACGAGATAGCTGCATCCATCGGCGTGAGCGAGCGCGCGCTGCAGATGCGATTCAAGAGTGCGCTCGGGATATCGCCGCGCGAGGCCATCCGGCAACTGCGCGAGCATCGCTAGCGCGGCAATCATCCACATGGCCACACGATGCAGATGAACAGCCACGATCGAGAACAAGCATGATCCACAGACAATATCTCCTGGCAATGACGGCCGTTTGGGTGCATGCGTTGCCGGGCGCCGCACTCTTCATTCGACAGGTCGAAGCCGGGCG
>CAIQMJ010001055.1 GCA_903872875.1 uncultured Variovorax sp. | reverse complement strand
GGGGAGAGCGTGGCACTACCGCGAGGCTCGGTTCGCTTCCATGGCGCGCCGCACCCAGGGTGCGGCCATCGGCAGCGCGGGCTACGGTCTTGCGGATGACTGAGCGGCGCCTGTCCGCTTCGGATCATCCTGAATGCACTCGTCGCTCGCCAGGTTGTCGATGATCTTCAGCAGCGAGCGCCGCACGATGCTGATGTGGGCATCCGTCAGGGACCTGATGGCGAGCGCGTTGACCTCCTCGGCCAAGGGCACGAGCTTCGCCTTGAGGCGCTTGCCCGCCGGCGTCAGGAACACGTAGATGCTCTTGCGGTTGTCGGGACGCTGCTTTCGCAGGACGTACCCGAGCTCCTCCATGGCCTTCAGGGCGATCGCCGTGGTGGGCGCCATCACACCGGCCTCCGCGCTCAGCTCGGCCTGGGTGAGCCCGTCCTTCTCCCAGAGAATCCGCAGGAAGGTCCAATGGCCGAGCTGGACGTCGTGGCGCGCAAGACGGGTCTGCAGCGATCGCAGGAAGGAGCGTGTCGCGTCCTTCACCAGATGCGCTAAACGGTCGTCGGGAACGCCCTCATGCCAGTGCTGCAGCATACGGCTCGCTACCTCCGCCGACTCTTTCCCTGCCTTTTTTGCCAATTTTCATTCCTCAATGCATCCCAACGGACGCTCTGCCCGCCCGACCCCCTGCTGGACAACGGCGATCGGCGTACATGAACGAGCCGACGGACACGAAGAAGCGGGAGGAGGTTGAAAAGGTGCTGCCCAGGCCAAGTGGCCCGCACAAATATAGCATCGTACATTCTGCTGCTCTCATTAGACGGCATGCTGATCCAGATCACAAAACCATGCGGTTGCATGGGCAAAGCCGGGACGAGGCCAGCGCCTTCGTTCTGGCAGGCCATAGACTTTTCGCCCCGCGTCGCACGCTTGGCACCAGGCTACGCGCGCACTTCGGCGCGTCAACCTTCAGCGAGCGGCGTCCCGTCCGCTCGAGACAGCGGCGGCGGATTGGCTTGAGCGCCCCGCTCCGCGGCTACGCCGCCCGGGATGCGCGTGCGGGAGTTGCGCACCTCTTGACCAGACCACGGTGCCTGCGACACGCGGCCCGCAGCTTGCGTCTGCGGGTATCGCGAACTGCCGCTCCCGGCGGCATCACCGCCCCCGCCGAGGAGGTCCACGCCGCCCCAGCCAAGGGGCCTGTGCCGCCGACGCTGCTTCGGTCCTTCTCCGGCGCCGGCCGGGGAGCTACAGCTTTTTCCCGGCGCGTCATGCCGGCTGCAGGCCCACGTGCTGGCGCCCCAGCGCGTCCACCGAGTCCACTCCCAGCAAGCCCATGACGCGGTCCGTCTCCTGGAGCAGGATCTCGAGCGCGCGGCCTGCGCCGGCCTCCCCCGCCGCAGCCACGCCGTACAGGGGCGCCCGGCCCAGCAGCACGCCGGGGGCGCCAAGGGCGAGGGCCTTGACGATGTCGGAACCCCGCCGGAAGCCGCTGTCGACCAGGACGGGCATGCCCCCGGCCGCGGCGGCGACCGAGGGCAGCATGTCCAGCGTGGCGGGCAAGCCGTCTAGGCTGCGCCCGCCATGGTTGGACACCACGACGGCGTCCGCCCCATGGGAGGCGGCCGGCGCGTGTCGTCCGCGGTGAGAATGCCCTTGACCACCAAGGGGCCCGCCCACTGCGAGCGAAGCCAGCCAACGTCCTCCCAGCTGTAGAACGGATTGCGCTGGGCACGGGTATAGGCAGCTAGCGCGTACGCGTCCGAGCCCGGTGGCAGGAACTCCGCCAGGTTCTCGAAGCGCGGCATGCCGCGGGCGAACCATGTGGAAACGACCCAGTGCGGATGGGTCACCGCGTCCCAGACGATGCGCGGAGAAAAATGCAGTGCGTGGGCGAACCGGTTCCGCACATCCCGCTCGCGGTTGCCCGGGATCAGCGAATCGACCGTGACCATGAGCGCGCAGTAGCCGCGCCGCGCGTGCACGCGCCAGCAGCCTGGTCGCGACCTCGCGTCCGCCCCACGGATAGAGCTGGAAGAACTTGGGTCCATCCGATGCCCTGGCCACGGCCTCGATGTCGTTGTTCGAGCCGGCGGACAGCGAGAACCCCACGCCCGCCGCTGCGGCCGCGCGCGCCAGCATGAGGTCCGCGTCCGGCACGTAGATCCCGTTGAGGCCCGTCGGCCCGATCATGAAGGGCGCCGCGAGCCGTTGACCGAACAGCGTGATGGACAGGTCGCGCGAGCCCTTGCCCGTAACCATGCGCGGCAGTAGGTGATAACGGTCGAAGGCGGCACAGTTGCGCCGCAGCATCACTTCGTCCTCCGCGCCACCCTCCAGGTAGTCCCAGATCACCTGTGGCAGCCGCCTCTTGGCCAACCTGCGGAGATCCTCGATGTTGACGACCGACGAAGGCTGCAGTTTGCGGTGTGAATGCATGCGCCTCGCCTACTCCGCGCGGATTCCCGCCGCCTGGACGATCGGCCGCCAGCGCGCGACCTCGCTGGTGATCAGGTCCATGAACATCTGCGGCGGCCCGGGCGTGACGTCGACGCCCTGCGATTGCAGGCTCGCGCGCGTGGAAGGGTCGGCCAGGGCCTTATTCAGCACCGCGTTCAGCTTGGCGACGACCGTGTCGGGCGTGCCCGCCGGCGCCATGATCCCGTACCAGGCGCTGGCTTCCACGCCGGGCAGCCCGGCCTCGCCGGGAGTCGGCACGTCCGGCAGGGCCGGGGAGCGCTTCTTGCCCATGACGGCCAGCGCCTTCACGCGGCCGGCCTGGATCTGCGGCAAGGCTGAGACGAGCGGCTCGAAGATCACCTGGATCTGGCCGGCGATGAGGTCCGTGATGGATCCCGCGCTGCCCTTGTAGGGCACATGCGTCATCTGGATGCCCGTGCGCAGCTTGAACAGTTCGCCTGCCAAGTGATGGGCGGAACCCGTGCCGCTCGAGCCGTAGTTCACGGCGGTGGGCTGGGCCTTTGCGCGCTCGACCAGGTCGGGCAGCGACCCCGCCGGGAAGGCCTTGTTCGCAATCGCCACGAGGGGCATCATGCCCATCTGCCCCACCGGCCGGAAATCCTTCACAGGATCAAACGGGAGCTTGTCGTACATGCTCGCCGCATAGGCGTTCGCCGACGGCGTCACGATCAGCGTGTAGCCGTCGGCCGGAGATTTCGCCACGATGCCAGCCGCGAGCGTGCCGGCGGCCCCGCCCCGGTTCTCGACGATCACGGGCTGCCCCAGCGAATCCCCCATCTGCTGGATGGGTGACCTGGCGATCACGTCCGTGGGCCCGCCAGCCGGCGCGCCCACGAACAGGCGGATCGGCTTCGAGGGGTAGGTAGCGCTCTGCGCCAGGGCGCTCGGCTGCAGCTGCAAGGCCAGGCTCGCGACGACGATCGACAGCATGCGCAGTCTCATGAGGTATCTCCTGAATGGTTCTTGGAAACGGAAAGGGTCCCGGCGCTTGCGGCCGGCCGGGTGCCTCCGGGGCGATCCCGGACGCTCGGTCCAGCGGACTGGCCTGCCGACTTCGGAGCAGGCGAAGCGCCGCCCGCGGCATGCGTGGGGAAGGTGGCCGGCTGCATGATGGCGCGCTGCTAGTCAAGCACCCGCTTCTGCAACGTGTCCCGCACCAGGGTCCGCAGCCAGCGGTGCGCCGGATCCTCGTGCTGGCGCCTGTGCCATATCTGGATCACCTCCACGCTGGGCGAGGCGAACGGCAGCGGCAAGGCGGCGATGCCCTCCTTGCCCTCGAACGCGCCGGCGAGGTCCATGGGAATGATGGCGGTCAGCCCGGTCTGCGGGATGATGGTCAGCAGGCCGAGGTAGTGGGGAATCGTGGCCACCACGTTGCGGTGGATACCCATCGCGGTCATGGCCTTCTCGATGACCTCCTGGCTGCGGCCTTCCGTCCGCACCGCGACATGCAGCGCCGACTGGAACGAAGCGAGGTCCAGTTCGCCGC
>CAIQMJ010001054.1 GCA_903872875.1 uncultured Variovorax sp. | reverse complement strand
CTGCGCCTCCTCGATCATCAGCGCGAGGTACTCGTCGTACTCCTGCGTGGTCAGCAGGTACGACAGCGGACTGAACAGCGCCACGATGTGGCTCGCGTTCTTCTCGAGCTGCTGCATGCGCGCCTGGTAGCTCGCGGCGTTCGAGTGGTACTCGGCCCCGGCGCCGAGCAGCGAGGCCAGGCTGGTGCCGAGGATCGAGGCGATGTTCTGGATCACGTCGATCTTGACGATCTCCCCCTGCTCGATCCGGTAGAGCGCCGCGCGCGACACGCCGAGCCGGGACGCGAGCTCGTCCGCGTTGTAGCCGGCGCCGAGGCGGTAGGCGCGCACCCTTGCGCCGATGTCGGCCAAGTCAAAGGCCATGCGTTCCCCTTGTTGTTTCAAAAATTAGACGGCCGCTCATTATCGAACGAGTCGGCGAAACCGCGCCGCCCTCACACAGCGCCCGGTGACAGGTCCATCTTCCGATCTTCTCCATAGGGGATACCCCTATGTGAACCCGAAAGGTTTAAACCCAATAATTAGATACTGTCTCAAAATTTAGTCAATCTTCCATTTCATGACCGAACACACCACGCCGGCCCCGATGCGCTGGCGACAGCGACCGCCGGGCTCCAACTGGGGCGACTTCGGGCCTGACGACCAGGCCGGCCGGATGAACCTGCTGACACCAGACAAGGTGCTCCAGGGTCTGGCCGAGGTACGCGAAGGGCGCACCTTCTGCCTGAGCCTGCCGCTCGACTTTCCCGGCGGCAACGTGCTCAACGAGAAGCGCCGCCCGCCGATCCTGCGGCCCACGCTGCGCAACGGGCGGCCGAACATGAACTACAGGATGTTCACCGAGTTGCTGAATCTGACCGACGTGCTGTGCGACGACCTGGCCGTCCTCTACCTGCAGTACTCCACGCAGTGGGATTCGCTGGCGCACGTGGGCCAGATGTTCGACGCGGACGGCGACGGCGTGCCGGAGCCGGTGTTCTACAACGGCTACCGGGCGCACATCGACATGATCGGCCCGGATGACCCCGCGGATGCCGGTCCGCCGACCGCGGGCGTGACGCGCTCCACGTCGCACGCCAGGGCGCTGGGCATCGAGAACATGGCCGAGCGCTGCGTGCAGGGCCGCGCGGTGATGATCGATCTGCGCGCGCACCTGGGCGACGAGCGGACGAGCGTCGGGTATGACACGCTGATGCGCATCCTCGAGGCCGACCGCGTCGAAGTGGAGCCCGGCGACATGGTGTGCCTGCACACCGGCTACGCTCAGCGCCTGCTCGAGATGGACCGGCAGCCCAACGCCGAGGTGCTGGACCGCAGTTGCGCGGTGCTGGACGGGCGCGACGAGCGGCTGCTGCAATGGATCACCGACTCGGGCCTGGCGGCCCTGATCGCAGACAACTACGCGGTCGAAGCCCAGCCGGCGCGGCCCCTCGACGGATGCTGCGCCGCGCTGCCGCTGCACGAGCACTGCCTGTTCAAGCTCGGCGTGCACCTGGGTGAACTGTGGCACCTGACGCCGCTGGCCGAATGGCTGCGCGCGCGCGGCCGCAGCCGCTTCCTACTGACCGCACCGCCGCTGCGGCTGCCGGGCGCCGTCGGCTCGCCGGCCACGCCGGTGGCCACGGTCTGACGCGCCATGAACTACAAGTTCGACTTCAGCAGCGTCGCGGCCTTCTGGCCGGACTTCCTGCACGGCGCCTGGCTCACGATCCAGCTGTCGTTCGCGGCCACGCTGCTGGGCTTCGTGCTCGGCACGCTGTGCGCGATCGGGCGGCGCAGCCGCACGGCCTGGCTGCGCCGGGCCTGCGGCGCCTACGTGGAAGTCATCCGAAACACGCCGCTGCTGGTGCAGGTCTTCCTGTTCTACTTCGGCTTCGCGAGCATCGGGCTGACGATGCACGCCACGGTGGCCGCGCTCGTGGTGCTGGTGATCAACGTCGGCTCCTACACCACGGAGATCATGCGGGCCGGCTTCGAGTCGGTGCATCCCGGCCAGATCGAGGCGGCGGAATGCCTCGGCCTCTCGCGCCTCCAGATCTACTGGCATGTGGTGCTCCAGCCCGCGATGGAGCGCGTCTACCCCGCGCTCACCAGCCAGTTCATCCTGCTCATGCTGGCCACCTCGATCATGTCGCAGATCTCGGCCGAGGAGCTCACCGCCGTGGCGAACCGGGTGCAGTCGATGACCTTCCGCGCCTTCGAGACCTACCTCGTAGTCGCCTGCTGCTACCTGCTGCTGTCGCTCGCGATGCGCGCCGGCTTCTGGCTCCTGGGCCTTCTCATCTTCCCGCGCCGGCGCAGGCTCGGCACCGCGATCTGAGCCGATCCTATGAACAACGAATTCAACGCCAACCACCTACTGTTCCTGCTACACGGCGCGGCCTGGACGCTCGGACTGTCGGCCGTCGGCTCCGTCGGCGGCGGGCTGCTCGGCTTCCTAGTCGCCTTGGGGCGCATCGCGCCGAGCCGGCTGTGCCGCGGGCTGGTGGGGATTTACGTGCAGCTGATCCAGGGCACGCCGCTGCTGATCCTGATGTTCCTGGCTTATTTCGGGCTCGGCATCATGGGCTTCGACGTGCCGCCGCTCGCTGCCGCGGGCCTCGCGATGACGATCTACACCAGCGCCTACCTCGGCGAGATCTGGCGCGGCGCGCTGCAGTCGGTGCCGCGCACGCAATGGGAGGCGGCCGAGTGCCTGTCGTTCAGCCCCGCGCAGCGCCTGTTCCTGATCATCGTGCCGCAGGCGTTGCGCATCGCCACGCCGCCGACGGTCGGCTTCCTGGTCCAGATCGTGAAGAACACCTCGCTGGCCTCGGTGGTGGGCTTCATCGAGCTGGCACGTGCCGGCCAGGTGATCAACAACGCCTTGTTCGAGCCCTTCGTGGTGTTCTCGATCATGGCGCTCCTGTACTTCGCGCTGTGCTATCCCCTCTCGCTGTGGGCACACGCGCTCGAAACGCGGCTGCGCGTCGGCCGCCGCGTGCCTCTTGGAACCTGACGACATGAATGACAACACTCCCCTGGTCCAGCTGGATCAGGTCCACAAGAGCTTCGGCACGGCGAAAGTGCTCGACGGCGTCTCCTTCGACGTGCACCGCGGGCAGGTCGTGGCGATCATCGGCCGCAGCGGCTCGGGCAAAAGCACCGCGCTGCGCTGCATCGACCGACTCGAGACCATCGACGGCGGCAGCATCACAGTGTGCGGCCAGTCGCTGGGCAGCGCCTCACTCGACCTGCGGCGCCTGCGCCGCGAGGTCGGCATCGTGTTCCAGAGCTACAACCTCTTCCCACACCTGACGGTGGCGCAGAACGTGTCGCTCGCGCTGCGCAAGGTCCGCGGCAAGTCGGCCGCGCAGGCCGGCGAAATCACCGACCGGGTGCTGCGCCAGGTCGGCATGCACGACAAGCTGCAGGCCTACCCAGAGCAGCTCTCCGGCGGACAGCAGCAGCGGGTGGCGATCGCGCGATCGCTCGCGATGGAGCCGCAGCTGATGCTGTTCGACGAGGTGACCTCGGCGCTCGACCCGCAGCTCACCGGCGAGGTGCTCCAAGTCATGGAATCGCTCGCCAGGGGCGGCATGACCATGATCCTCGTCACCCATGAAATGGCATTCGCCGCAAAGGTGGCGAACAAGATCGTCTTCATGCATGCCGGGCGGGTGCATGAGATGGGCGGTGCGGACATTCTGGCCGCGCCGCAAACGCCGGAGCTCGCGCGCTTCGTGGGCAATGGGCTCTGATTTCCGCCCCCTTCTCCCCTTCTTCTTCCCTTTTTCCCCTTCCATCCACAACAGGAGACATGACCATGATCAAGCCAACCCTCGGACGCGTCGCGCTGGCCTTCTCGCTACTGGCCGCTGCGGGCATCGCGCAAGCCGACCTGCTCGACAACATCAAGCAGGCCAAGAAGCTGCGGGTAGCGATCGAGCTGGCGCTGCCGCCCTACGGCATGACCAACGACAAGATGCAGCCCTACGGCTCCGACGTGGAGACCGCGCAACTGCTGGCCAAGGATCTCGGCGTGGAATTGGAGATCGTGCCGGCCACCGGGCCCACGCGCATCCCGTTCCTGCAGACCAACAAGGCCGACCTCGCGATCGCCACGCTGTCGATCAGTCCTGAGCGTCAGAAGGTGATCGACTTCTCGGTGCCGTATTCGGTGGTCCAGATCGTCGTCGCCGCGCCCAAGTCGATGAGCATCAAGGGCTATGGCGACCTGGTCGGCAAGACGATCGCGATCACCCGCGGCAATGTGCAGGAGATGGAGTTGGTGCAGAAGGCCGTCGGCGCGCAGATTGTGCGCTACGACGATGACGCGACGCTGGTCACCGCCGGCGTGAGCGGACAAGCGCCGATCGTCTCCACCGCCACTACGCTGCTGCAGGCGATCCAATCCAAGGCCCCCTCGCGGGAACTGGAAACCAAGTTCGTCGTGAAGGAGTTCGACCTGGGCATCGGCATGCGCAAAGACGAACCCAAGCTGCTCGCGTGGATCAACGACTGGGTGAGAGCCAACCGCGCCAACGGCAAGCTCAACGCGATCTTCAAGAAGTACCACCACAGCGAGCTGCCGCCGCTGGCCCCGCAATGACCGCCTTGCACGAACTGCGCATCTACCACTGCGCCCAAGGCCGCCTGCCGGCGCTGCATCGCCGCTTCGAGGAAGCCACGCTGCCGCTGTGGCGCCGGCACGGCATCGAGGCAGTGGGCTTCTGGACCACGGAGGTCGGTCCGAGCAACCAGGCGTTGACGTTCATGATTCGCTGGGAGAGCCTGGCTGCACGCGAACGCATATGGACCGCCTTCTCGAACGACCCCGAATGGCTGGCTGCACGCGCGCGCTTCGAAGCCGAGGGGCCTATCGTCGCGCACATCGAGAACCAGTTGCTCGTACCCACGCGCTATTCCCCCTTGCAGTGAGAAAACGGATAACCATGCCCCACGATCCCGCCCTGCCCGCTTCCTTGGAGATTCCGCCGTGCCCGAATCACTGACGCCGCCCTCCGCGGCCCGCGTGGTCCGGCTGCATCCCGACGACAACGTGGTGGTCGCGCTCGACCAGTTGTTCTCAGGCACCCGCATAGGCAGCGAAGATGTGGCTGTCTCCGGGCTCGTCCCGCCCGGCCACAAGATGGCCACGCGCGAGATCGCTGCGGGCGAGGTCGTGCGCCGCTACGGCCAGATCATCGGCTTCGCCAGCGTACCGATCCGCGCGGGACAGCACGTGCACACGCACAACATGACCATAGGGGCGTTCAGCCGGGACTATGCGCACGGCACCGAGGCCCGCTCGACGCCGGACGCTTCTCAGCAAGCTACGTTCCAGGGCATCGTCCGAAAGGACGGCCGCGTCGGCACGCGCAACTACATCGGCATCCTGACCTCGGTGAACTGCTCCGCCACCGTCGCCAGGGCGATCGCCGACCGGTTCCGCCGCGATATCCATCCGGACGCGTTGGCCCCCTATCCCAACATCGACGGTGTGGTGGCGCTGACCCACGACACGGGGTGCGCCATCGACGCGAAGGGCGAGGGCCTGCGGATCCTGCAGCGCACGCTCGGCGGCTACGCCTGCCACCCGAACTTCGCAGCGGTGATCGTGGTGGGCCTGGGCTGCGAGACGAACCAGATCCCCGACCTGCTCGCCAGCCAGGGGTTGACGCACGACCACCGCGTGCACAGCTACACCATCCAGGACGCGGGCGGCACCACGAATGCCATCGACCGCGGCGTCGGGATCGTGCGCGGCCTGCTGCCGGCCGCCAACGCCGTGCAGCGGCAGAGCGTGCCGGCGAGCCACCTGGTGGTGGGCCTGCAGTGCGGCGGCTCCGACGGCTATTCGGGCATCTCCGCGAACCCGGTGCTGGGCGCGGCCGTCGACCTGCTGGTGCGGCACGGCGGCACCGCGATCCTGTCCGAGACACCCGAGATCTATGGCGCCGAGCACCTGCTGACGCGGCGTGCGCGTGTGCCCGAGGTAGGACACAAGCTGGTGGCGCGCATCCAGTGGTGGGAAGCTTTCTGCGCGCGCAACGGCGCCGAGATGAACAACAACCCCTCCGCTGGCAACAAGGCCGGAGGGCTGACCACCGTACTCGAGAAATCGATGGGCGGCATCGCCAAAGGCGGGACGACTTCGCTGAACGAGGTCTACGAATACGCCCAGCCCGTCTCGGTAAAAGGACTGGTCTTCATGGACACGCCGGGCTACGACCCTGTTTCCGCCACCGGGCAGGTGGCGGGGGGAGCAAACCTGATCTGCTTCACTACCGGACGCGGCTCGGCCTACGGCTGCGCGCCGTCGCCGTCGATCAAGCTGGCGACGAACACCGCGCTGTGGCAGCGGCAGGCCGACGACATGGACCTGAACTGCGGCACCGTGCTCTCCGGCGAGCGCTCAATTCCGGAACTCGGCGAGGAGCTCTTCCGCATGATGCTGTCGGTCGCTTCCGGAGAGCGTTCGCGCAGCGAGCAGCACGGCTACGGGCAGAACGAGTTCGTGCCGTGGCAGATCAGCGTGGTGACGTGAGCTGAACCGCCGCTGGGCCTTCCCCTCGAAAGAGTTTCTTCCGATTTTTTCCGACCTGACTGGACAAATTCCCATGCCAAGCATTCATGATTCCCCCCTAGAGATGGCGCTTGCGGGCTCCTCGGTGCTGCCCGACGACGGCCATGCCGGTACGTTGGTCAGCCGCGTGTGGCTGGCCGGCGACGTGCCGGGCCCGGCCGTGGTGGCGTTTCGGCCCGACGGCGTCTTCGACCTGTCGGCCGACTTCCCGACCATGTCCACGCTCCTCGATGCCGACCGGCCCGCGCAGCGCGTGCGCGAGACGGAAGGCCGGCGCGTGGGCAGCCTCGAGGAACTGCTTTCCAACAGCGTGCCGTCGACGCGGGACGTGAAGCGGCCCTTCCTGCTGGCACCCTGCGATCTTCAGGTCATCAAGGCGGCGGGCGTGACCTTCGCCAGCAGCCTGATCGAGCGCGTGATCGAGGAACAGGCGGGCGGCGATCCATCGCGCGCCGAAGAAGCGCGCGCGCAGGTGCGCGCAACGGTGGGCGACGACCTGTCGCTCATCAAGCCCGGCTCTGAGATGGCCATGGACCTCAAGCGCCTGCTGCAGGAGCGCGGGTTGTGGTCGCAGTACCTCGAGGTCGGCATCGGCCCCGACGCGGAGGTTTTCACCAAGGCGCCAGTGCTCTCCGCCGTCGGAACGGGCGAGGAGATCGGCATCCGCAGCGACTCGGCCTGGAACAACCCCGAACCCGAGGTCGTGCTGGCGGTGAACAGCCGCGGCGAGATCGTCGGCGCCGCGCTCGGCAACGACGTCAACCTGCGCGACATCGAGGGCCGCAGCGCGCTGCTGCTCGGCAAGGCCAAGGACAACAACGCCTCGTGCGCCATCGGCCCGTTCATCCGGCTGTTCGACGCATCGTTTGGGCTCGACGACGTTCGCAGCGAGACGGTGCACCTGCGCGTGCACGGTCCCGAAGGCTTCGAGCTGGCCGGCATCAGTTCGATGGCGCAGATCAGCCGCGACCCGCTGGACCTGGTAGCGCAGACGATGGCGGCGCACCAGTACCCGGATGGCTTCATGCTCTTCCTGGGGACGCTTTTCGCACCGATACAGGACCGCTCCGAGCCCGGCAGCGGCTTCACCCACAAGGTCGGCGACGTGGTGAGCATCCGCAGCGCCCGACTGGGAGAGCTGCGAAACCGGGTGGTGCACAGTGAAGACGCGGCGCCGTGGCAGTTCGGCCTGCGGGCCTTCATCGGCAATCTCGCGCGCCGCGGACTTCTCGAACGCGGCCTTTGAAAGGAACGGATCGGAAAATGCAGAACTTCGACAATCTGATCGCAGGCGAATGGCGCGCCGGCGCAAGCTACAGCCCCAACGTCAACCCCAGCAACCTGGCCGACGTGCTGGGCCAATACACCCAAGGCGACGCGGCGCATGTAGACGCTGCTGTTGCCGCCGCCACCACCGCCTTCCCCGCATGGGCCACCGGCAACATCCAGGCGCGCTCCGACGCACTCGACAAGATCGGCACCGAGCTCCTCGCGCGCAAGGAAGAACTCGGCACGCTGCTCGCTCGCGAAGAAGGCAAGACCAAGGCCGAAGGCATCGGCGAGGCCACGCGAGCGGGCCAGATCTTCAAGTTCTTCGCGGGGGAATGCCTGCGCCTTTCGGGCGAGTTGCTGCCTTCGGTGCGGCCGAACATCGGTGTGGAAATCACGCGCGAGCCGGTCGGCGTGGTCGGGCTCATCACGCCGTGGAATTTCCCTATCGCCATTCCCGCGTGGAAGATCGCACCCGCACTGGCCTTGGGCAACTGCGTGGTGCTTAAGCCCGCGGACCTCGTGCCTGGCAGCGCCTGGGCGCTGAGTGAAATCATCAGCCGCTCGGGGATTCAGGCCGGCGTGTTCAACCTCGTGATGGGCCGCGGCAGCGTGATCGGTGAGGCGCTGGTCAACCACCCCGGCATCCATGCAATCAGCTTCACCGGCTCGGTGGGCGTAGGCCGCAACATCGCGATCCAGTGCGTCACCAACCACAAGAAGGTGCAGCTCGAAATGGGCGGCAAGAATCCGCAGGTCGTCCTCGATGACGCGGACCTCGCGCAGGCCGTGGAGCTCAGCGTGCAGAGCGCGTTCTACTCGACCGGCCAGCGCTGCACCGCATCGAGCCGCCTGATCGTGACCGAAGGCATCTACCCGAAGTTCATAGAGGCGATGAAGGCGCGCATGGCAAAGATCAAAGTCGGCGATGCGCTCGCGCAAGGCACCGACGTGGGCCCCGTCTCGTCGAAGTCGCAGCTCGAACAGAACTTGAGCTACATCGAGATCGGCCAGGGCGAAGGCGCCACGCTCGCCGCCGGCGGCGAACGGCTGAAGCTGGAGACCGACGGCTACTACATGTCTCCCGCGCTGTTCAGTGAGTCCGCAGCCCACATGCGCATCAACCGCGAGGAAGTGTTCGGCCCGGTGGCGAGCGTGATCCGCGTGAAGAACTACGAAGAAGCGCTGGCCACGGCCAACGACACCGAGTTCGGTCTCTCGGCCGGCATCGCCACCACCTCGCTAAGGTACGCGACGCACTTCAAGCGCCACAGCCAGGCCGGCATGGTGATGGTAAACCTGCCGACGGCGGGTGTGGACTACCACGTGCCATTCGGCGGCCGCAAGGGTTCGAGCTACGGCCCGCGCGAGCAGGGCAAGTACGCGCAGGAGTTCTTCACTACGGTAAAGACCGCTTACATGCTGGCTTGAAAACTGCGTCATGCCAATGATACGCCCCGGCTCCTTCTGCCAGATTGGAGGCTTCCCAAGGTGGGCGAACTGTCGATCACAAATCGATGCAGTCGACATGTCGAGAAATTGACGGCTGCCGACCGGTCTCGCGAATGATCAGCACCGCCTTGAACGACCGTTCGTGATGGCGTGGCTTCGCCGCCGCACTCTCCTCGCTCTTCATGGTGTGCACCCATCCCAGTTGGTGCCAACCATCAAGCGGGTCTGCGCTCTTCAAGGCAGGTGCTGAGCGCTTGGGACGTGTGCAGGAACGGCCTTCGGCGGACTATTTCGCCGATGAGTCAGTAGCTTAGGATGTCGCGCCAATTGGCCGGAAAGGAGTCTGACGCAACGGTGCGGTATCCCAACCGCCGCTCTGCGATGCCGGGTGGGCCGGCGTGCCGCAGGTAGCGCTCGTCTTTGCGGCCGAGGAAGACGCCAGCCGGCTCGTGCAAGCCAGCGTTGCGGACGTCAACGGCTTCGACCCAGCGGGCGGAACCGTAGGTGGTGACGCGCCGCGCCACGCGGGGGCGCCACACCGCCATGCCGATGGCCACGCCGGTGGCGAGCAGTCCGCTGGCTGCAGCGATGGCGCCACCGCGTAGGAAGACGCCCGGCGCATAGGCGTCGTACCAGTACCACTCGAAGAGCTTCCAAGGCTCATAGACCGGAAGGCCAGCCACCTCGGCCCACGCCGGCGCAAGCCGGGGTTGATAACCGAGCGCATGCGCGGTCCACTGGCGGCCCACCACACGCCGCCCAGGATCACGCCAAAGACAGCTGCAATCTGGCCGAGCAGAATGCCTGTCTGGGTGCTCGGTGCGGAAACCGCTTGGTCGCCGACACGCTGGAGGGCGACTGGAACGACAAGCTCAGAGCGCTCGCGGCAGCACGCGAGGACTACGAGCACGCACGGCAGGACGACGAGCGACTGCTTGACGAGGAG
>CAIQMJ010001053.1 GCA_903872875.1 uncultured Variovorax sp. | reverse complement strand
CGCCGATGCCCAGCTTGGCGGCATCCCCGCCGGTGATCATCCCCATCTCCTTGAGCTTGGCGACGCTGTAGGCCAGCTGGTCGTCGGTCATGTTGGGGTTGTCCTTCTTGATCAGCGCGTTCGCTGGTGCCGGGTTCTCCAGGTAGCTCTTCCAGCCTTCGGCCGATGCCTTGACGAAGGCGGTGATCTGCTTGCTGCGGTCCTTCACCGTCTTCTCCATGCAGGACACGGTGGTCGCGTAGGCCGGGAAGCCGAAGTCGCTGAACATCAGCACGGTGCTCTTCACGCCGGCCTTCTGGATCGCGAAGGGCTCCGAGGTCAGGTAGCCCTGCTGCGCCGCGTTCTTGTCTGCCACGAAAGGCTGGATGTTGAAGGTGTAGGGGCGCGTCTGCTCGTCGGTGAAGCCGAACTTGGCCTTGAGCCACGGCCAGTAGCCGCGTTGCGCCTGGGCGCCGATCAGGAGCGTCTTGCCCTTCAGATCCTCGAACTTCTTCACGTCCTCATGGGCGATCAGCACCTGCGGATCCTTCTGGAAGTAGGCGGCTACCGTGACGACCGGCACGCCGCCTTCGCGCACCTGCATCATCTGGATGTCGCTCGAACCCATGATGCAGTCGGCCTGGCCGGCGGCCATCATCTGCGTGATGTTGACCTGCGGGCCACCCATCTTGATGCTTACGTCCAGGCCGTACTTCTTGTAGATGCCTTCGGCCACCGCCTGGTAGAAGCCGCCGTGCTCGGCCTGTGCGTACCAGTTGGTCATGTAGGTGAACTTGTCCTGGGCCTGTGCGGGGGCCGCAGCGGCGAGGGCGAACGCGGCGGCGCCCGCGAGGGACGCGAGACGGAAGGCGATGGGCTTGCGCATGGAGTGAACCTCTCGAGGAAGGGATGGAGAAACGTGGGTGGAAAAACAGATTGCGGGGAATATCGGAGTCAGCTGATCGACGGCCGGTCAATGCAAGGAGCGCGCCTCATGCCGCAGCAGGCGTTGCCGGCGGCGCGAAGGACGGCTGGATGAAGCCGGTCTCGTGGCCGCGGGCCCAGGTCTGCTCGTCGCGCACGACCCAGCGCAACGCGTAGAGCTCGGTCAGCGCCTGCACCCAGCTGTCGGACAGCGTGTCGAGGATCTCCAGCCCCTGCTCGCGCGTCGCGCTCGTCGGGTCGCCGATCACGCCGCTCGGGCCGAAGTCGCGCGAAGTCCACGCGCAGGCCGGGCGGCCATCGGCCGACAGCAGCTTGATCGGGAAGGGCGGCGGGAAGTTGGCGACCGCACGTTCCATGTGCACGGTGTCGGGCGCCAGCGCCAGCATCAGCGCCGTTTCGGAATGGCCGGCGTGCATCGACAGCTTCTTCTCCTGCTCGCTGATCTGCTTGCTCGACGCATTGGGCAGCCGCGACACGCCGTGCGGCACGACCACGAAATCGCCATGGCGCAGCCGCAGTTCGCGCGCCGCCATCTCCAGCACCTGCGGCTGGCCGCCGTGGCCGTTGGCGAACAGCAGCTTGCGGAAGCCCGAGCGGTAGACCGACTCGCCGATCTCGATCACGGTCGACAGCAGCGTCGTGCCGGTCAGCGTCATCGTGCCGGGGAAGTGCAGGTGCTCTTCCGACTTGCCGTAGGTGATCGGCGGCATGGCGAAGGCGCGGACCTCGGCTGGCAGCTTCTCGAGCGCCTTGCCCATCACGCCGGAGGCGATCACGCTGTCGACCGAGCAAGGCAGGTGCGGCCCATGCTGCTCGATCGCGCCGCAGGGCAGCACGATGACGGTGTTCTCGCGGTCGGGCAGCGCGGTGATCTCGGTCCAGCTCAGGTAGGGCAGGAAGCGGTGGGGCGGGATGTAGCCGTGGAGCATGTCGGTGTCCTGTTCTGTTTCAGGTGAGGGAAGTCGTTGCGACCGGCGTCCAGGCGGGTGGAACCTGGCCGCGCACCACGCTTCCGTCGCGCAGCACCACGCGCGTCGCGGTGCGCGACGGCCAGCCGTGGATGTCGGATTCGGGGAACAGCACCAGATCGGCCGGCGCGCCGACGAGCGTGGGCGCGGCGTCGGGCGTGCGCTGCAGCCAGTCGGCACGGCACAGCGTCTGCGACCAGACGTCGAAGGGTGCGTCGAGCTGCGCCACCATCGCGGCCAGGCCCAGCGCCTCGACCGGGTCGAAGCTGCCGAGCCGGCAGAACGGATCCTGCACGTTGTCGCTGGCGAACAGCAGCGGGATGCCGCGTTCGCGCGCTTCCTTCACCAGCGTGAGGCCGCGCTGGCGCGGCGTGCGGCCGGTGACGGCGTCCTGCAGCAGCAGGTTGGTGGCCGGCAGCGACACCAGCGTGATCGGCACGCGCGCCACTGCATCGAGCGTGGCGAGCGCAGTCGACTCGTCCTGCGCAGCGAGCGCGCAGGTGTGGCCGCAGACGACGCGGCCCTCGAAGCCGGTCTCGCGCATCACTCGCGCGGTGGTTGCG
>CAIQMJ010001052.1 GCA_903872875.1 uncultured Variovorax sp. | reverse complement strand
GGCGCCGGACGGCTACACGCTGCTGCTCGGCACGGTGGGCACCAACGCCATCAACCCGACGCTCTACGGCAACCTGCCGTACGACACGCGCAAGGCGTTCACGGCGGTGGCGATGGTCGGTTCGGTGCCGAACGTGCTGGTGGTCAATCCGTCGGTGCCGGCGAAGAACGTGAAGGAGCTGACAGCACTCGCCAGGAGCAGGCCGGGCAAGCTCAACATGGGCTCGTCGGGCAACGGCAGCAGCATCCACCTGTCTGGCGAGCTCTACAAGCATCTGGCGCAGGTCAGCATCCTGCACGTGCCCTACCGCGGTGGCGCAGCGGCGCTGACCGACCTGATGGGCGGCCAGCTCGACCTGATGTTCGACAACCTGCCGACCTCGCTGCCGCACATCGCCAAGGGCTCGCTGCGCCCGCTGGCCGTGACCGGTCCGCGCCGTTCGCCGCTGCTGCCGGATGTTCCGACGATGGTCGAGGCCGGCGTGCCGGGCTACGAGTCGACCGCGTGGTCGGGCATCTTCGTGCCGGCCGGCACACCGGCGCCTGTGGTGCAGCGGCTGCACGACGAGGTGGAGAAGGCGCTGCAGAACGAGAAGGTGAAGACGCGCTACCACGACCTCGGCGCCGACGCGCCCGTGATGAGCCAGCCCGCCTTCGACGCCTTCGTGCGCAAGGAATACGACAAGTGGTCCGAGATCGTGAAGGTCTCGGGCGCCAAGGCCGAATAACCCTCCAACGTCCATTTCAACGACACCATGCGTCCCATCGACTTCCTGCTGCGCAGCGCGCAGCGCTTCCCCGACAAGATCGCCATCTCCGGCCCCGAGGGCGCGATCGGCTATGCCGAGCTGCTCGCGCGCACCCAGGCGCTGGCGGCCGCGTTCCAGGCGCGCGTGCCCGACCCGCGCGGGCGCATCGCGATCTGCGCGGGCAACCACATTGCGCACGTGGTGGCGCTGTTCGCCACGCTGCTGGCCGGCCGCATCTGGGTGCCGCTGAACCCGCGTGCGGGCCAGCACGAGCTCGGCCGCATCGTGGAGTTCACCGAAGCGGCGCTGGTCGTGGTCGAGGCCGGGCTCGAGCACAAGCTCGCCGGCACGTCGGTGCCGCAGCTGCGCTATGTGCCCAAGGACGGCCACGCGCATGGCGACACGACCTGCGAACTCGATGCCCTGATCGCGGAGCATCGCGGCCGGCAGCCTATTGCGGTGCGGCACGACCTGGCCGAGACGCAGGCCATCAAGTTCACCGGCGGCACCACCGGCGCACCCAAGGGCGTGATGCAGAGCTACCGTGCCTGGAACACGACCATCGTCTCGATCATCCATGCGATGAAGCTCGACGAGAACGAGCGCTATCTGGCCGTCGCCTCGATCACGCACGGCACATCGACCTTCCTGCTGCCGGTGCTGGGCTGCGGCGGCACGGTGCTGCTGCCGACATCGACGAAGCCACGCGATGTGCTCGACCTGCTGGAGCGCGAGCGGGTGACGGCCGTCTTCATGCCGCCGACGCTGATCTACAGCCTGCTGGAAGACGAGACCGCCCGCACGCGCGACTGGCGCGCGCTGCGCCACTTCGTCTACGCCGCCGCGCCGATGCGCAGCGACAAGATCGTCGAGGCGCAACAGGTGTTCGGCCATGTCGAGACGG
>CAIQMJ010001051.1 GCA_903872875.1 uncultured Variovorax sp. | reverse complement strand
TGCAGGCGATGAACACCGGCCACGACGGCTCGATGGGCACGATCCACGCGAGCTCGCCGCGCGAATGCCTGTATCGGCTGGAGATGCTGGCTGGCTTCGCCGGCTATCAAGGCAGCGAGTCGAGCCTTCGCCGCCAGATCGCCAATGCAGTCGACTTCATCGTGCAGATCGGTCGGCTCTCGGGTGGACAGCGACGCATCCTGTCGATCTCGGAAATTACGGGCGTGAACGACAACGTGGTGGCCATGCAGGAGCTGTACCGCTACGAACCGATCGTGGGGCCCGACGGGCAGGAACGCGATCGCTGGGTCACTCTTGGCATCGCACCGCATTCACCCAAGGTCACGCGCTTCAGGCAGACGCTGCAGCGCGCGCAAGGAGATCTGCGTGCCTAGGGGTTTCGTCATCCTCGCGATGGTCGCGATGCTGCTGGCGGCGGCGGGATTGATGCTGTGGCAATGGGCTGCGGCGCGCCAGACGCGCAAGCTTGCTGCGAAGCATCTGGACCAACAGATGAAAGAGCGGATCGTGCAGGAGCAAGCTGCGTTCGACATCCGGCGAGCTCGAAATGCAACGATCCCGTTGAGCGGCGACCCCTGGGCCGCTGCCGCGGCGGCGGAGATTGCATCGACACCCGTTCGGAAGGGCTTGGACCGCATTCCATTGCCGGCCTGGCTGCAAGGTGTCGTCAGCATCCAGATGCTGACCCTGGGCGTCGTCGTCGGTCTTGCACTGAGCGGTCTCGTCCTGAATTTCCTGGGCTTTGCCGCCGCCGCGGTACTTCTGACCCTGCTCGTGCTTCTGGGCGTGTTCGGCATCTGGCTCCACAAGCAGAAGCTCCACAGGAAATTGGTCAAGCAGCTCCCGGGCTTCATTGATTCGATGGTCAGGTTGATCACCGTCGGCAACTCGATGCACGCCGCCTTCACGCTCTCGGTCGCCACTGCAAAGGTTCCGCTGCGGGGTCACCTGGAGAGTGCGAGCGGACTGGTTCGTGCAGGCGTGGAGCTCGATCAAGCCTTGAACCAGACCGCACGAAACCTCGACATCGAGGAGATGCACCTGCTCGCCTCCATCCTCGGCCTGGGTGTTCGATATGGCGGCCGCGCCGATGTATTGCTGGAGCGGGTCGCTGCCTTCATGCGGGATCGGGAACAAGCGGAAGAGGAGCTGATTGCCATGTCTTCCGAGACCCGCATATCCGCCTGGATTCTCGGCCTGCTGCCGATCGGTGTCGCAACCGTCATCGTCCTGCTCAACCCCGGCTACTTCAACCGCATGCTGAGCGACGGCGCAGGAATAAAGCTCATCTGGTGTTCCCTCGGTCTCCAGACCGTCGGCGGCTTCCTGCTGTACCGACTCGCCCGCCTTGGCTGATTTCAAACGAGAACGAAATGGCCTTCAATTCCGACCAACTGACGATGCTGAGCATTGCGCTGCTTGCCGTTGCGCTGCTCATTTCAGGTGGAATCCTGATCGTCCGCGAGCTGGAACGCGGACGCCGCCGCACGATCATCGGGCGTGCGATCGAACGCCAGAACCCGAACAAGAGAAGTGATGGCCGACAACCCTCGGACAACGCTCAATATGCCCCGCAGCCCTCGAACGACGAAGTACAACGTCCGAGCGAGCTGCCTTTGCACTGGCTGCGGAATCCCGTCGGCAGAATGTTCGTCGCGGAAGAGGACAAGCGGCTTCTCGATCAATGCGGATTCGCTTCGGCCCGCTCTCAGCTGATCTTTCTCGTCGTTCGAGTTGGCCTGGCCTTCGTGCTTCCCGTCACCGCGTACGTTCTCTCGGATCTCGGCGTGATTGGTGGCAACACCACCATCGTCATGTGCATTGCGTGCATCCTGGGATTCATGCTGCCCAAGCTGGTGCTCTCGAACATCGCTCATAAACGCAGGGAACGGGTGGCGAACGAGCTGCCTCTCTTCGTCGACCTTCTCAAGCTGCTGCAGGGCGTCGGCCTCAGTCTCGATCAAAGCCTGCAGATCATGGCGGACGACTTCAGCCATGTGCTGAAAGTACTCGGAGAAGAACTGCGCATCGCGAACAGGCAATACACCCAGGGTCGGACGCGAGAGCACTCCCTTCAACGATTGGCGACTCTCTACGACAACGAGAACCTCGCGGGGCTCGTCGCGCTGCTCATACAGGTCGATCGGCACGGTGGGGCCGTCCAGGAACCGCTTCATCAGTTCGGCACGCGCATGCGAGAGAGCCGACGCTCCGAGCTGAAGGGTCGCATCGGAAAGATCACTGTGAAGATGACGGCCGTGATGGTCGTCACGTTGTTGCCCGCCTTGGTCATCGTGACTGCGGGTCCGGGATTTCTGGCTGTCATTCGTGCACTGGGAGGC
>CAIQMJ010001050.1 GCA_903872875.1 uncultured Variovorax sp. | reverse complement strand
TGATGTCCTGCGCCGCGAGCCTGGTGATGCCCTCGACATGCGCCTTGTCGAACTGCACAGGAATGCCGAAGGCGATCGCGCTCATCAGCGTCACCTTGTGCGCCGCGTCGACGCCTTCGATGTCGAAGGTCGGGTCGGCTTCGGCATAGCCCAGGCGCTGGGCTTCCTTCAAAACCGTACCGAAGTCGAGGCCCTTGTCGCGCATCTCGGACAGGATGAAGTTGGTGGTGCCGTTGATGATGCCGGCAATCCACTGGATGCTGTTGGCCGTCAGGCCCTCGCGCAGTGCCTTGATGATCGGAATACCACCGGCCACTGCGGCCTCGAAGGCGACCATCACGCCCTTCTGCTGTGCCGCAGCGAAGATCTCGGTGCCATGCACTGCGAGCAGCGCCTTGTTGGCCGTGACCACATGCTTGCCGGCGGCGATGGCTTCGAGCACCAGTTGCTTCGCGATGCCATAGCCGCCGATCAGTTCGATGACGATGTCGATCTCGGGGTTCGAAATCACGGCGCGGGCGTCGGCGACGACCTGCACGCCCTCGCCGACCGCAGCCTGCGCGCGCGCGGTATCGAGGTCGGCGACCATCGTGATCTCGATGCCACGTCCGGCACGGCGTTTGATTTCTTCCTGGTTGCGCCGCAGTACGTTGAACGTGCCGCTGCCGACCGTGCCGATGCCGAGCAGGCCGACCTGGATGGGTTTCATGGATTCAGTCATTTCAAGCAAAAGGGCCGTCGGTGGCCGTCGGGTCAGGATTGGAGTCAGGCGTGGCGCAGCCGATAGCGCTCGAGGAACTTCGCGATGCGGTTGATCGCCTCGCGCAGGTCTTCTTCATGCGGCAGGAACACGATGCGGAAGTGGTCGGGCGTCGCCCAGTTGAAGCCGGAGCCCTGCACCAGCATCACCTTGGTTTCCTTGAGAAGCTCGAGGAAGAATTCGCGATCGTCCGCAATGGGGTAGACCTTCGGGTCGAGCTTCGGGAACATGTAGAGCGCCGCCACTGGCTTCACGCAGCTCACGCCGGGAATCGCAGTGATCAGTTCATAGGCCAGGTCGCGCTGGCGGCGCAACCGGCCGCCCTTGCCGACCAACTCGTCGATGCTCTGATATCCACCGAGCGCGGTCTGGATCGCCCACTGGCCAGGCACATTGGCACACAGACGCATGTTCGAGAGCATGTTCAGGCCCTCGATATAGTCCTGCGCGCGCGCCTTGTCGCCCGACACCACCAGCCACCCCGCCCGATAGCCGCAGGAGCGATAGCTCTTGGAGAGCGAATTGAAGGTCAGCGTGACAACGTCGGTAGACAGGCTGGCAATGGCGGTGTGCTTCACGCCGTCGTACAACACCTTGTCGTAGACCTCGTCCGCAAGGATGACCAGGTTGTGTTCGCGAGCGATCTCGACGATGCCCTTGAGCAATTCGTCGGAATACAACGCACCCGTCGGGTTGTTCGGGTTGATGACGACGATGCCCTTGGTCGCCGGCGTGATGCGCGCGCGGATGTCGTCCAGGTCGGGCATCCAGCCATTGGCCTCGTCGCACAGATAGTGGACGGGCTTGCCGCCCGACAGGCTCGTGCACGCCGTCCACAGCGGGTAATCGGGAGCCGGCAGCAGCAGTTCGTCGCCGTCGTCGAGCAACGCATTGGTCGCCATCGCGATCAGCTCGCTGGCGCCATTGCCGAGATAGATGTCATCGAGCAAGACGCCTGCGATGCGCTGCTTCTGCGTCTCGTGCATCACGGCCTTGCGAGCCGCAAAGATGCCCTTGCTGTCCGAGTAGCCCGCCGAGGCCGGCAGGTTGCGGATCATGTCCTGCTGGACTTCTTCAGGTGCGTCGAAGCCGAACACCGCCAGATTGCCGATGTTGAGCTTGATGATCTTCTGGCCCTCTTCCTCCATCTGTTTCGCGGCGTCCATGATCGGGCCGCGGATGTCGTAGAGAACGTTGGCCAGCTTGGCCGATTTCTTGAGCGGTTTCAAAGTCCCTCCAGGGCGCGCCTACACAGGGGAAAACCTATAATTTGACCACAGTTCCAACCCCCGACCCGATGAAGCTCCAACCCGACAAATCCAGCGTTCAGACACTCACTGCGCACGGTCCGGGCTGGGTGGCAATCAACAACGAGAAGGTCACGAGCAGCGTCGTGCTCGGCTCCAACGGCGAGCGCTTCGCGTGGGACTGCAGGAATTTCAGCGAAATCGGCCCTGCACACTTCGCCCGGCTTGCCGAACTCGGCGCCGAAATGATCATCTTCGGAAGCGGGGAGCGCATCCGTTTTCCGTCGCCGGCCTGGCTGCAGCCGCTGATGGCTCGGCGAGTCGGCGTCGAAACGATGGACACACATGCGGCATGCCGCACCTACAACATTCTTGCCGGCGAGGGACGCCACGTGGTCGCCGCGCTGCTTCTCGAACACACCCCTGATGGCGGGTGACTCTCATTTCAAGGTAAAATTGCAGGTTGCGAGCCGGCGATCCGCCCTCGATTAGCAACGACCAATCTTCCATCTGCGGCACCGATGCGCAGACGGAGCCCAACGGAGAAAACAAGTTTCATGGCGATCGTTGTCAACAAACCTATCCCCGAATTCGAGTCTAACGCCACTGGCGGCATCAAGGTCTCGAACACCTCGCACCTCGGGCACGTGCTGGTGATGTATTTTTACCCCAAAGACAACACGCCCGGTTGTACTACCGAAGCGATGCAGTTTCGCGATCACTACAAGGATTTCGTGAAAGCCGGCGCCACGGTGTTCGGCGTGTCGCGCGACAACATGAAGTCGCACGACGAATTCAAGGCCAAGCTCGAACTGCCCTTCGAACTCATTGCCGACACGGAAGAGAAGATGTGTCACATGTTCGGTGTCGTGAAGAACAAGATCATGTACGGCAAGAAGGTGAAGGGCATCGAACGCAGTACTTTCCTGATTGGCGCCGACGGTGTGCTCAAGGCCGAGTGGCGCGGCCTGAAGGTTCCGGGCCATGTCGAGGAAGTGCTCAAGGCCGTCAAGACCCTCAAGAAGGCCGCCTGAGCTCGCTTCTTTCCCGGACTTCGATTTGCGCGTTGCAACGATCGCCGGGCACGACACCCGCGATGTGCATAATGAGCCCATGCCGTTGAGCTCCACGACCGCATCCACCGAACAAAGCCGCCCTGGCCTTCAGGCGGCTTTTTCGCTTTCTGGCCTTCTCTTTGCGAGCTAACAGCCTCATGCCCCTGCCTCCCGCACCCACGAAACGCGCAGCCCTTCTCTCTCCGGATGCCATCGATGCGCCGGCGCATTCGCCGCAGAAAACGTCGCGCCGCGGCGGCCGCAGAGCAGCAGACGATGCGCGCGCCGAAGGCCCTCAGGCCCTGGAGTTGTTCGATCAGGCGCAAGACGCCGTCGGCGCAGCACCTCTCGCGCCAGCACCCGCTGCGCCGGCTGCCGTACCGATGCAGCAAATCGAGACCAAGCCACGTCCGGCACAGGTGGAACCGCCTGCCGAAGAGGCGGTACATCAACTCCGAAAGCCGTCCCCCGCACCGGCGGCAGCGCCAGTCGTTGCGGCCGCACCAACGCCCATCGCACGTGTCCGCACCGAGCGCGCACCGGCCGACGCCACCCGCCCGCGTCGGGCGCGCACCATCGGGCCGGCCAAGTTGTTCGTGCTCGACACCAATGTGTTGCTGCACGATCCGATGTGCCTCTTCCGCTTCGAGGAACACGACATCTACCTGCCGATGATCGTGCTGGAAGAACTCGACGGCCACAAGAAGGGGACGACGGAGGTCGCTCGAAATGGCCGCCAGACCAGCCGCACGCTCGACGCGCTGGCCGGCGCCCAGGGCGCCGACATCGCCAAGGGTCTGAAGCTCGACACGACCGGCCATCGCGAAGCGGGCGGCAAGCTGTTCTTCCAGACCGAAACACTCGACTACACGTTGCCGACCAGCTTGCCGCAAGGCAAGGCCGACAACCAGATCCTGGGAGTGGTGCAGGCGCTGCGCGACCTGTACGCGAAAGACCGTCCAGGCCATCCGAAGCAGGAGGTCGTGCTGGTGTCGAAGGACATCAACATGCGCGTCAAGGCTCGCGCGCTGGGCCTTGCTGCGGATGACTACCAGAACGACAAGACGCTCGAAGACGGCGATCTGCTCTACGCGGGCTCGATGGCACTGCCGCCCGACTTCTGGACGCGGCAGAGCAAGACGGTGGAAAGCTGGCAGAGCGGCAGCAGCACCTTCTATCGCATCAGCGGTCCGATCGTGCCCAACCTCCATATCAACCAGTTCGTCTTCTTCGAAGCACCCGGCGAACCCAGCATGTACGCGCGCGTGACCGAAATCCGCGACAAGACAGCCGTGCTCAAGACGCTCAAGGACTACAGCTCGGGCAAGAACGCCGTCTGGGGCGTCGCCACGCGCAACCGAGAGCAGAACTTCGCAATGAACCTGCTGATGGACCCGGACATCGACTTCGTCACGTTGACCGGCACCGCCGGCACCGGCAAGACGTTGATGGCTCTGGCCTCGGGTTTGACCCAGGTGCTCGACGACCGTCGCTACACCGAGATCATCATGACGCGGGCGACTGTGAGCGTGGGTGAAGACATCGGTTTCCTGCCAGGCACGGAAGAGGAAAAGATGGGTCCGTGGATGGGTGCGCTCGACGACAACCTCGAGTTCCTTGCCAAGGGCGACGGTGGCGGCGCCGGTGAATGGGGCCGTGCGGCGACCAACGAGCTGATCCGCAGCCGCATCAAGATCAAGAGCATGAACTTCATGCGCGGCCGTACGTTCCTGAACAAGTACGTGATCGTCGACGAGGCGCAGAACCTCACGCCCAAGCAGATGAAGACGCTGATCACACGTGCCGGCCCCGGCACCAAGATCATCTGCATGGGCAACCTCGCGCAGATCGACACGCCCTACCTCACCGAGGGCTCATCGGGCCTGACGTTCGCGGTCGACAGGTTCAAGGGCTGGCCGCACGGCGGACACATCACACTGGCGCGCGGCGAACGTTCGCGCCTCGCGGATTTCGCCAGCGAAGCGCTCTGATCCCCTGAGGCCAATGCCGCGATCAAGCCCGCGCGCCCTTTTGGGCGTCGCGGGCTTTTTCATTCATATGCACCTGCTTGCTCCTGACAGCACGCTGTCAGGAGCACTCGCGCAGCATGAAGCCTCACTCAATCAACAGGAGCTTCCAATGCACAACGCCAACACCTGGTTCGAGATTCCGGTCGCCGATCTCGGTAGATCCCAGCGCTTCTACGAGGCCATGCTCGAGCGACCGATGCGCCGCGTCGAAGATGCCGGTGGCGAATCGATGGCCGTGTTCGCACACGAGAAGCCGGGTGCAGGCGGTTGCCTGGTCCACCGGCCGACGCATCGACCGGTGCATGGCGGCACGCTGGTCTACCTGGATTGCACGCCGAGCGTCGACTCGGCACTGCAGCGTGCGAGGACCGCGGGCGGCCGGGTCACGGTACCCAGGACGCTGATCGCACCCGGCAGCGGGTATTTCGCGCAGATCGAGGACCCCGACGGCAACTTCGTCGGGCTCCACGCCGCAGCCTGAACATGGCACCGATTCATCTGCTTTTTCGCATGCGCCATGACGCGCTGCAAATCCCGATGCATGACGATGGCGCGTACGCCGGCACCGGTCTCGACCCACGGATGCGCAGCAACTGGATCGCGGTGGCCAGCGCCGAACATGCGCGCATCGGCCGCGATCACCGGCCGATCGGCTTCATGCAGGTCGGCCATGGCAAGGGCGCGCCGCTCCAGCGAATCATGCCGGGCGACCGTGT
>CAIQMJ010001049.1 GCA_903872875.1 uncultured Variovorax sp. | reverse complement strand
TGCGAGGACAGTCCGAACTCCTGCTGCAGACCGGTCGCCATCATGGCCGTGACCGTGCGAAAGGCCTGGCTCAGCGCGAAGGCGCTGACCAAGGTCAACAGGGTGAGCCAGGGCAAGGCGGCTTCGGATTCGGCGGGGGACTCCGTGGGGGATTGGTTCAACGCGGACATCGTTTTTCTGGTCGGGTGCAGATTCATCACCAGTTGGCTGCGCGCCATTCCTGGGATGCGTGCTTCATTTTGACTTGGCACGGATCGCCACAATGTCGCACAGGTTCGGATGCCGATCGGCCGCGCAACGGCTTGCTGGCACGACTTGGCTGCGTTCGAGCCCCCATCAGCGCCCCAACAAGGCTTGACGCTGAAGACGGCTTTTGAGGGTTGGAGTCGAGTTGACTCCAACAAATAAAGTCCGGCGAAACCGGGGCGTGTAAGTCGTTGACTTGGCTACCACCCGTTGAATCGGAAGCCCATTGCAGCCTACCGACCGAGAGCGGTATGGACCGCAGCTTTCAAACTGCAGCGGCTGTTTTCGCCAAGTAGCGACGGTCCGTTCCAAGCGCTTCAAGGTTCCAGGCCTCGGGCTTCCTGAAGTATCCAGTTCGCAAATGCCTGTAGCGGCGCTTCACTTAACTCGACCGGCTCAGGAAGTACGAGACAGAAGTTCTTGGCGATCGACTTGCCATCCGGCCATGGCGCCACCAGACGACCTTGTTCAAGCTCTGCCTCGACATACAGACGTGGCACCAATGCGACCCCTAGGCCAGCCATCGCCGCCTCGATCAACATGGAATGGAGGTCATAGCGTGCGCCAACCGCTGAGTTGGTTAACTCGATAGCGGCTTCATTCGCGTAGAGCTGCCACGCATCTGGGTTCTGTCGCTTGTGAAGGCGCGGGAGCTCATCCAACGAGGCGTCGGCACCAGCGTCCGCGAGGAGCGCCGGACTGCACACTGGCACAAGAACCTCTTCCAGCAAGTGATACAGACGCATACCCGTCCATGCTGGATGCTCAAAATGGATGGCTGCGTCGAAGCCGCTGCCCGTCAGTATGAATGGGTCCAAGCGCTCGGAGATGTGCACCGTGATCTTCGGATGCTTGTCCTGAAAACGTTTCAGCCGGGGGATGAGCCAACGGGTTGCGAAGGTCGGTATGGCTGCGATATCTATGCTCACACCCTCGTCGGGCTGCCCCATCAGATAGAGGCTGTCTCGCTCAAGCCGGTCCAGGATTTCGCGAACTTGCACCGCGTATCTCGCGCCGTTCGGCGCTAGCCGGACACGATTGCCAACGCGCTCGAACAGCGCGACGCCCAGGAACGCCTCCAATCGACCGATCTGACGGCTGATGGCCCCCTCGGTCAGCGCCAGTTCGTCCGCCGCACGTGCAAAGCTGCCGTGCCTCGCCGCAGCCTCAAAGGCCAGGAGCGCGGAATTGCTTGGGATCTTGCGTCGCATGGGAGTCACGCCGGTGGGTATTCGCATCGACGCCAGCTTGAGCAAACGTCACCGAAGGCTCATTTTATATCGCTATTCCCCAGTGAATTTGGTCACTAGCATTACGTTTATGCAATGACCTGAATCGCTTGCATCCAGAGCCCATCCGTTCAAAAGGACAGAATTCATGATCTACACCGTCGAATGCAGCTTCGCGGACCCCAGCAGCGAAGCCGAATGGAACGACTTTTACAGCCTTGAAAAGCTGCCCGCCCTCATCTCGGTAGCTGGCTTTCACACCTCGCAGCGCTTCA
Organism: uncultured Variovorax sp.; assembly: GCA_903872875.1. Lineage (GTDB taxonomy): Bacteria > Pseudomonadota > Gammaproteobacteria > Burkholderiales > Burkholderiaceae_C > Variovorax. The sequence goes on along the minus strand of CAIQMJ010001049.1, from coordinate 539 downwards.
AGGCCTTGAGCCGTGGCTGCCCGGTCTATCTGGCCATACACACGATCAACGGTCTCGATGTGCTGACCGGGGAGGAATATCGCCAGAAAGGCGGCGGCAACTTTGCACGGTGGCAGTTGAACATCACCGACTGGCACCGCAACCTCTACGACGATATCGGTCTGGCGCCGGCGGTGCGTGCAGACGAACTCCTCGCGCTTTGCGCGAGCGGCCCCGAGCCTTTGGTGCAGATGGGCCTCACGCCGTTGGCCATGCAGGCAGTGGCGTTGGAGAAGTTCCCCGCACGCCGCTGGCTTGCAAGACTGCCTTGGCGCCATGCTCAGTTCGTCGAGACCCTTGAAGGCGTCCACCTCTACACACCGATGACGGACCAACTGACCAGCGTTCGCACGGTATCGCCCGAGTTGGAACAGTAGGTCCGCAATGCCCAACGTCACCTTCTATATTCGCTCAGAGGAAATGCCGTCCGATGAGCAGCGGGCCGAGCTTTCCCGTCACTGCCTCGAACTCTGCACGAGTGTTCTTCAAGCGGCGCTCGA
>CAIQMJ010001048.1 GCA_903872875.1 uncultured Variovorax sp. | reverse complement strand
CTGAGCGCGCTGCTCGCGAGCTTCGGCATCGATCCGGAAGTACCGGCGCAACGCAGCCTGGAACAGGCCCAGGCCGCCGCCTGGCGCGAAGGTGCGCCACCCGCTGTGGCGATCGCAGCCGACGCATCCGACTGGCAATTGACGCTGCGCGTGCCCGCAGCGCAATCCGACCTGCACTGGACGCTGCTTGCAGAGGACGGCACCCGGCACGCCGACCGGCTGTCGCTGCACGCACTGCCCGAGATGTCGCGCACCGAGATCGATGGCGTCGCTTACTGCGAGCGGCGCGTCACGCTGCCGACCGCGCTGCCGGCCGGCTACCACCGCATCGCTTTCGACGGCCTGCCGGGCGAGACTCTGGTGATCGCCGCGCCGGCACGTTGCTACCGGCCGCCGTCGCTCGGCGACGATGGCCGCGTCTGGGGGCCGGCCGTTCAGCTCTATGCACTGCGCTCGCAGCGCAACTGGGGCGTCGGCGACTTCACCGACCTGGCGCAGCTTGCCCAGCAGGCGGCCCGGCGTGGTGCCGGCATCGTCGGCCTCAATCCGCTGCACGCCCTGTTCCCGCACAACCCGGCGCATACGAGCCCCTACAGCCCGTCGTCGCGCATGGCCCTCAACGTGCTCTACATCGACGTCGAGGCTGTCGATGAATTCCGCGACTGCGAGCCTGCACAGCGGCTGGTCCAATCGCCCGACTTTCAGGCGCGGCTGGCCGCGCTGCGCGATGCGCCGCTGGTGGACTATGTGGGCGTCGCCGCGGCCAAGTTCGAGATCCTCGCACTGCTCTACGCGCAGTTCCGTGCAACGCACCTGAAGGCCGGCGAGCGCAGCGACCGCGCCGACGCCTTCGAGGCCTTCCGCGTGGCCCGTGGCGCCGCCCTGCGCCAGCACGCGCTGTTCGAAGCGTTGCAGGCGCACTTCCATGACACCGACCCGTCGGTCTGGGGTTGGCCTGTCTGGCCCGAGGCCTATCGCGACCCCGCCGCGCCCGAGGTTCAGCGCTTCGCCGAGGCGCACGCCGAGCGCATCGGCTACTACGAGTACCTGCAATGGCAGGCGGTTCGGCAGCTCGACCGCGCGAGCGCGCAGTGCGACGCCGAAGGCATGGCGGTCGGCCTGTACCTCGACCTTGCCGTGTCGGTCGACCGCGCCGGCTCCGACGCCTGGAGCGAGCAGCAGACCTTCGTGCATGGCGCGAGCGTCGGCGCGCCGCCGGACGAGTTCAACCCGAACGGCCAGGGCTGGGGACTGCCGCCGCTGCGGCCCGACCGGCTGCGCACCAGCGGCTATCGCTTTTTCATCGAGACGCTGCGCGCCAACATGCAGGGCGGCGCCTTGCGCATCGACCACGTGATGGGCCTGATGCGCCTGTTCTGGATTCCGCCGGGCGGCACGCCGCACGAAGGCGCCTACGTGCACTACGCGCTCGACGAGATGCTCGGCATCGTCGCCATCGAGAGCCAGCGCCAGCGCTGCATGGTGATCGGCGAGGACCTCGGCACGGTGGCCGACGAAATGCGTGCGGCGCTCGCGCGCTTCCAGGTCCTGTCGTACCGGCTGCTGTATTTCGAACGCGGCCACGACGGCGAATTCAAGGCGCCGGCCGACTACCCGCGCCATGCGCTGGTCGCGATCAGCACACACGACCTGGCCACGCTCAACGGCTGGTGGACCGGCCACGACCTGCGGCTGCGGCTCTCGCTCGGGCTGTTTCCGAACCAGGAGATGTTCGAACGGCAGCTGTTCGACCGCGCGCAGGAGCGCATCCGGCTGCTGCTCGCGGTGCAGCGTGCCGGCCTGCTGTCGGCCGACGCGGTGGCGGAAGCGACCGGCGCGCAGGCGCTGTCGGCGGACGTGGTGTCGGCGATCCACGCCTTCGTCGCGAGCACGCCGTCGCAAGTGATGATGGTTCAGCTGGAAGACGCGATCGGCATGTCCGAGCAGGCCAACATGCCGGGCACGACCGACGCGCACCCGAACTGGCAGCGCAAGCTGACGCTCGACCTGCAGCAACTCTCGGTCGACCCGCAGACGCTGCAACTGTGCGCGACGCTGGCTGCCATCCGGCCGCATCCCGTGTCGCAGGCCGCCATCGGGCGCAGCATCGAAACGCGGATTCCGCGCGCCACCTACCGGCTGCAATTCAACAAGGACTTCCGCTTCGACGATGCGGTCGCGATCCTTCCCTACCTCGCGCGGCTCGGCGTGAGCCACGTCTACTGCTCGCCGATCCAGCGCGCCCGGCCGGGCAGCATGCACGGCTACGACGTGATTGCGCATGACGAGATCAACCCCGAGCTCGGCGGACGCGAAGGCTTCGAGCGCTTCAGCGCCGCATTGCGCGAGCACGGCATGGGCCAGCTGCTCGACCTCGTGCCCAACCACATGGGCGTGCTGGGCGCCGACAACGCCTGGTGGACGGACGTGCTGGAGAACGGCCCCGCGTCGCTCTACGCGCAGCACTTCGACATCGATTGGCAGCCGCTCAACCTCGAGTTGCAGGGCAAGGTCCTGCTGCCGGTGCTGGGTGACCACTACGGCGACGTACTGGGCCGCGGCGAACTCGTGCTGGCCTTCGACGCGGCCGGCGGCAGCCTCCAGATCGACTACCACGAG
>CAIQMJ010001047.1 GCA_903872875.1 uncultured Variovorax sp. | reverse complement strand
GCTGCGTCTTGAGTTGCTTCGCGAGCTGGAACAGGAAGGACAGCGGCGCCCGCAGACGGGCGGCGATCTCGGGTGTGCCGTTGCTTTGCACGGCGGCGTCTTCCAGCCAGGGCTGCGTGACGACGGTATCGAGCTGGTCGTGCCGCAGGTTGGCGACGATCGGCACGCGCTCGATCTTCGTCTCGGTCGCGGTCAGCGCGAGCGTGGCTTCGTCGAAGGTGGCATACAGCGAAACGGCCGGGCAGTCGCGCCCTTCCTGCAGCGTGTAGGCGGCGACCACGTCGTCCGGCAGCATGGTGATCTTGTAGCCGGGCATATAGACCGTGGACATGCGGCTGCGCGCCACCTGGTCGATCGGGCTGCCGGGCACCAGCGCCAGGCCGGGCGCTGCGATGTGGATGCCGACCACGACGGTGCCGCTGCCCAGGCCCTGCACCGACAGCGCATCGTCGATCTCGGTGGTCTGGGAGTCGTCGATCGAGAACGCCTCGACGCCATCGGCGCGCGGCAGTTCGTCGGCGATCGCGGGCGCTGCGAGCGCCGGAAAGCCGGTGCCCTTCGGGAAGTTCTCGAACAGGAAGCGGCGCCAGTGGAACTGATAGGGCGAATCGATCGCGCCAGCGCGTTCCAGGAGGTCCAGCGGGGCACGCTGCGTGGCGCGCGCGGCATCGACCACCGCCTTGTATTCAGGCGCGTTCTTGTCGGGCTTGAACAGGATCTTGTAGAGCTGCTCGCGGACGGGCACGGGGCAGACACCGTCGGCGAGCTGCGCGGCCCATTCGGCGATCTGCGCCTGGACGGCCTTCTTCTTTTCGATCGCCGCAAGCGCCTGCTGCACGATCTCGGCCGGCGCCTTCCTGAAACGCCCCTTGCCCGCGCGGCGGAAGTAGTGCGGCGCCTCGAACAGCGCGAACAGCGAGGCTGCCTGCTGCTGCAGCGTCGGATTCGATTGGAAGTAGTCGCTCGCCAGGTCGGCGAAACTGAATTCGCCCTCCGGCGCGAATTCCCAGGCGAGATCGAGGTCCATCGTGGCGACGAGCGCCTTTGCTTCGGCGATCAACTCGGGCGGTGCCGGCTTCTCGAAGCGCAATACGACGTTGGCGCCTTTGACCTTGACGCGTTTCCCGGTGTCGAGCTCGACCTGCGCCGACGATTCGGCCTCCGACATGAGGCGGCCGCCGAGGTACTTTCCGGCTTCTTCGAACAATACAAACATGGGCGCGATTGTCCCATGCGTGCCGGCCGCCTCCGCAGCACCAGCCTGAATCAGGCCGGGTCGATGAAACGCATCACGTCGTCGAGATGGCGCGCTTCGAAGTCCGACAAGCCGTGATCGCTGCCCTCCAGCAACTCGATGCGGCAGCCGGCATAGCGCACAGTCATCTCGCGCCAGTCCAGGACCTCGTCCCCCTTGGCAATGATGGCGAGGACCTGCTCGGGCACCGGCAAGGCGCCGACTTCGAGCGCGCGCAGTTCGCCGATGAATTCCGGCTGGAAGAAGAAGTGCTGCGTCGGGTCGTGCCAGGCCGTCTGTTCACCGATGTGGCGCGCCAGCTCGCGTGCCGGGTCGACGGCAGGGTTCAACAGCACCGTCCGGCAGGCGGTGGTGGCTGCCACATGCGTGGCGTAGAACCCGCCCAGCGACGATCCGATCACCGCCATCGATGCGCGTGGCCAATCGGCGATGCCTTCCTCGATCATTGCCATGGCTTCGCGCGGCGAGGGTGGCAACTGCGGGCACCACCAGTGCAGTGCAGGGTGCCGCGCCGCCACGCGGGTGGACAGGATCCGGGCTTTGGTCGATTGCGGAGACGATCGGAAGCCGTGCAGGTAAAGAAGATGCGTGGTGGGCAGAGGAAGCATTCGGAGCGGCGCTGATGCGAGGTGGAAGGCGCAGGGGCCGCATTGTGACGAAAGATTGCTGCATCCGCGTGGCAACGGCCATCGCATGGTGCGTCGATAATCCACACCCATGTCTGCCGTCTTCAACCAGCCGTCGCTCGTGCGCCGGATCGCGCCTGTGTTCCAGGGTTTCGACGGATTTCTTGCATTTGCGGTTTTGCTGCTTGCCGGCGCAGGCCTGCTCACCATGTATTCGTCGGGCTACGACCATGGGTCGCGCTTTGTCGACCATGGCCGCAACATGGTGCTGGCCGCTTTCATCATGTTCGTTGTCGCGCAGATTCCGCTCCAGCGACTGATGGCTTTTGCCGTGCCGCTGTACGCAACAGGCGTCACGCTGCTGATCGCCGTGGCGCTGTTCGGCATCACGAAGAAGGGTGCGACCCGCTGGATCAACATCGGCATCGTGATCCAGCCCAGCGAGATATTGAAGATTGCGATGCCGCTGATGCTGGCCTGGTGGTTCCAGCGGCGCGAAGGGCAGCTGAGGCCGCTGGATTTCGGGGTGGCGACCTTGCTGCTGGCGGTTCCGGTCGGCCTGATCATGAAGCAACCGGACCTCGGTACCGCGCTGCTGGTGCTGGCTGCCGGGCTCTCGGTGATCTTCTTCGCCGGATTGTCGTGGAAGCTGATTGTGCCGCCAGTCCTGATCGGTGTGATCGCCGTGACACTGATCGTTGGCTACGAGTCCACGCTATGCGCCGATGGCTTCGACTGGCGCGTGCTGCACGACTACCAGAAGCAGCGGGTCTGCACGCTGCTCGATCCATCGAAGGATCCGCTCGGAAAAGGCTTTCACATCATCCAGGGAATGATCGCCATCGGGGCCGGCGGTACCGGTGGCAAGGGCTTCATGCAGGGAACGCAGACGCATCTGGAATTCATTCCCGAGCGCACGACCGATTTCATCTTTGCGGCCTATTCCGAGGAGTTCGGGCTGGTCGGCAATCTGATCCTGATCGCCTCCTTCATCTTCCTGATCTTTCGCGGCCTTGCGATCGCAGCCGGGGCGCCGACGCTGTTCTCGCGGCTGCTGGCCGGGGCGGTCACGATGATTTTCTTCACCTACGCCTTCGTGAACATGGGCATGGTCAGCGGAATTCTTCCGGTGGTGGGCGTGCCCTTGCCTTTCATCAGCTACGGCGGCACGGCGATGGTGACGCTCGGGCTGGCACTGGGCATCCTGATGTCGATTTCGCGGGCGAAGCGATTGACGCAAGGTTGATGTTTCCAGCGCCACCCGGCGCTTCGCGTGCGGCTTTTCTATCGAATTGGACCAGTCCACGAGCGCCCGGCAGGCCCTCGTTTCGGGGGGGTTCCCACGGCGCCGTGGGGCTTCTTCGAGGCGGGGGGCGCGCCTCGGGGGGCGGCCTAGAATGGCTCCATGATCTCTCGCGAACCCACCATCGAGCGCCTCGCCACGGCGCAGCAGCTCCTGCTCACGCCCTTCGGTCTCGACGAATCGCATCTGTCGCGTGCGCTCGCAGAGATCACCGCGCACAAGGTGGATGATGCCGACCTCTATTTCCAGTACACGCGCAGTGAAGGCTGGAGTCTGGAAGAGGGGATCGTCAAGACGGGCAGTTTCAGCATCGACCAGGGCGTCGGCGTCCGCGCGGTCAGCGGCGAAAAAACTGCTTTTGCCTATTCCGACGACATTTCGGAGGCGTCCCTCCTCGATGCAGCGCGCACCGTCCGGTCGATTTCATCGGCCGGGCGTACCGGCCGCGTGAAGACGCCGACGCGCAAGATCGCGTCGAGCCGATCGCTTTACGGCGGCGTCGACCCGATCGCGACGCTCGACAGCGCTGCCAAGGTGAAACTACTCGAGAAGGTCGAGAAACTGGCGCGTTCGCGTGATCCGCGCGTGGCGCAGGTGATGGCTGGCTTGGCCAGCGAATACGACGTGGTGCTGATCGCGCGCGCGGATGGCACGCTCGCGGCCGATGTGCGCCCGCTGGTCCGGCTGTCGGTCACCGTGATTGCCGAACAGAACGGCCGCCGCGAGATCGGTTCAGGCGGCGGTGGCGGCCGTTTCGGCCTGGCTTATTTCGGCGACGAGCAGATCACCGAATACGTCGACCATGCCGTGAAAGCTGCGCTCACCAACCTCGAGTCGCGCCCAGCACCTGCTGGCGAGATGACCGTCGTGCTCGGCCCGGGCTGGCCCGGCATT
>CAIQMJ010001046.1 GCA_903872875.1 uncultured Variovorax sp. | reverse complement strand
GCTTCCTGTTCAACCTGCAGGTGAGCCTGCTGTCGATGGCGATCGGCACCGTGAGTGGCGCGATGCTCGGCCTCGGCACGATGTCGCCGCGCCGCTGGGTGCGCGCGCTGTGCTGGCCCGTCGTGCACTTCTTCCGCAACGCGCCCTGGCTGGTGGTGCTCTTCGGCGTGATGCTGCTGGTGCCCTTCCAGACGCAGGTGTTCGGGGTCGAGTTGCGCTTCGCACCGTGGATGAAGGCCGTCGTCGGTCTGGCGTTGCCGGTAATGGCCAACGTCGCGGAGATCGTGCGCGGCGGCATCCAGACCATCCCGACCGCACAGTGGGAGTCGGCCGATTCGCTGGCCTTCTCGCGCCGCCAGGCACTCTGGATGATCGTGCTGCCGCAGGCCGTCAAGCGGATGATCCCGCCGTGGATGAACCAGTACGCGCTGCTGACGATGAACACCACCATCATCTCCATCGTCGGTATCCAGGAAGGGCTCACGATGGTGCAGTCCGCGCTGTCGGCCGAGAGCCGCGGCGACCTGCTCATGCCGATGTACCTGATGCTGCTGACGATGTTCTTCGTCTACTGCTATCCGATCGCGCGATCGACGCTGTGGCTCGAACGCCGCTATGCCGTCAAGAATTGAAAGCCCCCTCATGACCAACCACCAGTTGGCCGCCCCGATCGTCGAGGCGAGCCGCATCACCAAGCGCTTCGGCCCGCACGTGGTGCTGCAGGACGTGGACCTCACCGTGGCGCGCGGCGAGACCGTCTGCATCATCGGGCCGTCGGGCTCCGGCAAGTCGACCTTCCTGCGCTGCATCAACGGCCTGGCCGTGGTCGACAGCGGTTCGATCCGCGTCGACGGGCAGGAGGTGAACGACCCCCGGCTCGACAAGCTGGCGCTGCGCCGCAAGGTCGGCATCGTGTTCCAGCAATACAACCTGTTCCCGCACAAGACCGCGCTGCAGAACGTGATGATGGCGCCGGTGCACGTGCTCAAGCAGGACAAGGCCCAGGCCGAACAGCATGCGCACGAGCTGCTGCGCAAGGTCGGTCTTTCGGCCAAGGAGCAGAGCTTTCCGGGCGAACTCTCGGGTGGCCAGCAGCAGCGCGTGGCGATCGCGCGGTCGCTCGCGATGAACCCGAAGGTCATGCTGTTCGACGAGGTGACCGCCGCGCTGGACCCCGAGACCAAGAAGGAAGTGCTGACCGCCATCCGCGACCTGGCAGCCGAGGGCATGACCTGCATCCTGGTCACGCACGAGATGGGCTTCGCGCGCGAGGTGGCCGACCGCATCTGCTTCACGGACGGCGGGCGCATCGTCGAACAGGGGCCGCCCGCGCAACTGCTGGACGACCCGCAGCATGCGCGTACGCGCGCCTTCCTCGACCACGTGATGTAGCGCGCCGCGCCGCCACCACACCCCGAACACCACCCCACAACACTGGAGTCAGTATGAGCAGAACCGAAGTCAACGCCGGTATATCCGGCACCGTCTGGAAGATCGAAGTGGCCCTGGGTCAGACCGTGCAGGAAGACGAGTCGCTGATGATCATCGAGTCGATGAAGATGGAAATCCCGGTGCTGTCGCCGGGCCGCGGCGTGGTCGCCGAGATCCTGACGACCGAGGGCGCCGTGGTCGGCGAAGACCTCGTGGTCGTCGTGCTGAACAGCTGATGGCCAAGACGCAACCGAGACGCGAAAGCACGAACACCATGGCATTCGAGAACCAGATCCAGGAATTGCAGGCCCGCCGCCGGAAGGCGCAGGCCATGGGCCCGCAGAAGCGGCACGACGACCGCAAGTCCCACAACATCCTCAACGCACGCGAGCGCGTCGACGGGCTGGTCGACGCCGACAGCTTCGCCGAGTGGGGGCAACTGGCCGTGTCCTCCCGCCGCGAGGACCGAGACCGTTCGCCTGCCGACGGCTACGTCAGCGGTTTCGCCCGCGTCGATGGCCGCGAGGTGGTGGTCCATGCCGCCGACTTCACCACGCTCGGCGCCTCGACCTCGGCGATCGGCGACAAGAAGTTCCGTCACGCGCGGCGCAACGCGGCGGAGAACGGCATGCCGCTGGTGCTCCTCAACGAATGCGCGGGCTCGCGCATCCCGGACATCATGGGCGCACAGGGGCTGCATCATGCGGGCGAGCATTCGGCGCTGTGGCGCGATCGCTCGTCCCCGTGGGCCGCGGCGATCCTGGGGTTGACGTATGGCGACGGCTCCTTCTACGCCGCGATGTCCGACTTCGTGGTGATGCGCAAGGGCGCGGTCATGGCGGTGTCGAGCGAGCACGTGACCTCGGTCGCGATGGCCGAGTCGAACGACCCGCGCGAGTTCGGCGGCTGGGAAGTGCAGACCGCCGTCACCGGCCTCGTCGACTGCGCAGTCGACACCGACGAAGAGGCGCTCGCGCAGATCCGCCGCTTCCTGTCGTACCTGCCCTCGCACTGCAACGAGCGCGCACCGCGCGTGCCGGTGCCGGCCGGTGCGGGCGCGAACCAGGAGCGCCTGCTCGAGCTGCTGCCCGAGAGCCCGAAGCGGGCCTACGACGTGCGCCGCATCGTCGAGGTGATCGTCGACCCGGGCAGCTTCTTTCCGCTGAAGGAACGCTTTGCGCGGGTGGCCTGCACGGGGCTCGCACGGCTCGATGGCGAGACCGTCGGCATCATCGCGATCAATCCGCTGCACAAGGGCGGCGCGCTCGATGCCGACGCCTGCGACAAGATCATCAGCCTGATCGTGCTGTGCGACAGCTTCAACATTCCGATCGTCACGCTGGCCGACACGCCCGGCTTCATGGTGGGCGCCGCGGGCGAACGGCAGAAGATGCCCGGCAAGATCATGAACTACCTGCAGGCGCTGGGCGCGAGCACCGTGCCCAAGCTCACGGTGGTCATGCGCAAGTCCTATGGGCAGGCCCACCTGAACATGGGCGCAGGCTACGCGGACGAACTCGCAGCCTGGTTCACGGCCGAGGTCAGCCTGATGGGCCGCGAGCCGGCGATGAACGTGCTGCACCGGCTCAAGCCCGGCGAGACGCCCGAGGCCTACGCACAGCTCGAAGCGGAGCTGGCACGCGACACCTCGGCGTACGCGCTGGCCGAGGCCTTCATGGCGCAGACCGTGCTGGACCCGCGCGAAACACGCGGCTGGCTCATCCGCATGCTGTCCTTCCATGCGCGCAAGAAGGGCGGCGGCCTCGGATTGAAGCGGATGGCGAATTGGCCCACGACCTACTGAGCATGGCGATGTCCACCACCGCCATCGAGGCGCCGACGCCGCGCGACCTGGGCCTGCGCGCGTCCTTCGACTTCTTCACCCACGAGCACCTGCGCATTGCCGACCTCGACGTCAACCTGCACGTCAACAACGTGGCGATGCTCAGCCTGTTCGAGAACGTGCGCAACCGCTACATTCAGGAGCGCACGCCGCTCGTGCGGGACGACCGCACGACCTACATGCTGGTTCACCTGGACGTCGACTACAAGTCCGAACTCCATTACCCTGGCGTGGTCGACGCCGCCTGCACCGTGCTGGAGGTACGCCGCACCTCCGTCGTCTTCGGCCAGGCGGTGTTCTCCGGCGACCGCGTGGCGGCCGTCGGCCATGCGATCGTGGTGGCGGTCGACCGGGCCAGCAAGCGCGGGCTGCCCTTCAGCGAAGAGATGAAGCAGCGCTTCCGGTAGCGGGTGCGAGCGGCCCGCACGACGCGGCCATCATGCGGTGCGCCTCGCACGCACAGACAGTTTGCTCATAAGCAAGCAACAAATCCGTCGTTCCCGAGACGGTGCCCGGGTTCTAGAGTCGCGGACTTCCGACCTCACGAGTTCCCGCGCGATGACCGTTCTCGCTCCCGAAGTTTCCACCCCGACAATCCAGACTGCCCAGACCTTCGAAGTCCGCCGCTTCGACGCGCCCGTCGGTGCCGAAATCGTCGGGCTCGACATCTCGCGGCCCATCAGCGAGAGCGACTTCGCGCGCATCCATCGCGCGCACCTCGACCACCATGTGCTGGTGTTCCGCGACCAGCGCGTGTCGCCCGAGGCGCACATCGATTTCAGCCGCCGCTTCGGCCCGCTCGAGATCCACGTGCTGCACCAGTTCCAGCTGGCCAACCACCCGGAGATCCTGATCGTCTCGAACATCAAGGAAAACGGACAGCCCATCGGCCTGGGCGACGCGGGCGTCTACTGGCACTCCGACATCTCGTACAAGCCGAAGCCGAGCCTCGGCTCCCTGCTGCATGCGCAGGAGCTGCCGAGCGAAGGCGGCGACACGCTGTTCGCCGACCAGCATCTCGCGTGGGAGGCGCTCAGCCCCGAACTCCAGCAGCGCATCCTGCCGCTGCATGCGGAGCACAGCTACCTCGCGAAGTACGAGGAGCTTCGTGCGAAGAATCCGTGGCGGCCCAAGCTCTCGCAGGCGCAGATCGATCAGGTGGCGCCGGCCGTGCATCCGGTCGTCCGCACGCATCCGGAGACCGGGCGCAAGGCGCTCTTCGTCAGCGAGCATTTCACGACCCGCATCGTCGATCTGCCGAAGGACGAGAGCGATGCGCTGCTGGCCGAACTGTTTGCGCACAGCGTCAGGCCCGAGTTCGTCTACCGCCACCAATGGCAGCCGCACGACCTGGTGTTCTGGGACAACCGATCGCTGATGCATCTGGCCGCCGGCACGCCGGACCACCTGCGCCGCAGGCTCAACCGCACCACCGTCATCGGCGACGCGCCGCGGTAAGCCACCCCCGCGCGGTGCCACTTTCACTCTCTCAAGGTTGTTTGGACATGAACCCATTGACTCGCAAGGCAGCGGCCATCGTCGCCGGCCTGGGCCTCTCGCTCGGCAGCATCGCCGCGCGCGCCGAAGGACAGATCCGCATCGCGGAGCAGTTCGGCATCGTCTACCTGCTGCTCAACGTGGCGCAGGACCAGAAGTTGATCGAGAAGCACGCGAAGGCCCTGGGCGTCGACGCCAAGGTCGAATGGGTCAAGCTGTCGGGCGGCTCGGCCGTCAACGATGCGCTGCTGTCCGGCAACATCGAGATCGCCGGCGCGGGTGTCGGTCCGCTGCTCACGCTGTGGGACCGCACCAAGGGCAGGCAGAACGTGAAGGGCGTGGCCTCGCTCGGCAACTTTCCGTACTACCTGGTGAGCAACAACCCGAACGTGAAGACCATCGCGGACTTCACCGACAAGGACCGCATCGCCGTACCGGCCGTCGGTGTGTCGGTGCAGTCGCGCGTGCTGCAGCTGGCGTCGGCCAAGCTGTGGGGCGACAAGGACTTCGCGAAGCTCGATGCGATCAGCGTCGCATTGCCGCACCCCGATGCGGCCGCCGCGATCATCAAGGGCGGCACCGAGATCACCGGACACTTCGGCAATCCCCCGTTCCAGGAACAGGAGCTCGCGGGCAATCCGGCGGCGCACATCGTGCTGAACTCCTACCAGGTGCTCGGCGGGCCGGCCTCGGCCACCGTGCTGTACGCGACGGAGAAGTTCCGCAACGAGAACCCGAAGACCTACCAGGCCTTCGTCGATGCGCTGAACGACGCGGCGCAGTTCGTCACGGCCAACCCCGAAAAGGCGGCCGACATCTACATCAAGGTGAGCAATGCGAAGATCGATCGCGGCCTGCTGCTGAAGATCATCCAGAACCCCGAGGTGCAGTTCAAGACCACGCCGCAGAACACCTATGCGCTGGCCGAATTCATGCACCGCGTGGGCGCGATCAAGAACAAGCCGGCATCGGTGAAGGACTACTTCTTCGACGATGCGCAGAACTCCGCCGGGAACTGATATGCGCCGCAGCTTGAAGAGAACCATCCTGGCCGGCGTGACGGCGTTGTTCGCGCTGCAAGGCGCAGCGCACGCCGAGGGCAGGATCAGCATCGCGCAGCAGTTCGGCATCGGCTACCTGATCCTCGACGTGGTGCGCGACCAGCAGCTGATCGAGAAGCACGGCAAGCAGCAAGGGCTCGACATCGCGGTCGACTGGGCAAGCATCTCGGGCTCGACCGGCATGAACGAAGCGCTGCTCGCGGGCGCGCTCGACGTGGTGTCGGCCGGCGTGCCGCCGATGCTCACGCTGTGGGACCGCACCAGGGGCCGGCAGAACGTGAAGGCGGTGGCCGCACTCGGCTCGCTGCCCAACTACCTGCTGTCGAACAACCCCGCGGTGAAGACGCTGAAGGACCTGAGCGAGAAGGACCGCATCGCGGTGCCGGCCGCGGGCGTCGGCTTCCAGTCGCGCACGCTGCAGATCGAGACCGCGCGCGTGTTCGGCAAGGACGACTTCAAGCGCTTCGACAACATCTCGGTGAGCCTGCCACACCCCGAGGCGACCGCCGCGCTGATCGCGGGCGGCTCGGAGATCAACACCCATTTCTCGAGCGCGCCGTTCTATTACCAGGCGCTGGCGGCGAACAAGAACATCCACAAGGTCATCGGCTCCTACGAGATCCTCGGCGGGCCCGCGACCTTCAACGTGCTCTACACCACGCAGAAGTTCCACGACGAGAACCCGAAGACGTACAAGGCCTTCTATGCCGCGCTGGTGGAAGCGGCGCAACTGATCCAGGCCGACAAGGCGAAGGCGGCGGACATCTTCATCCGCGTGCAGAAGTCCAAGCTCGCCCCGGAGCTGGTCCGCCGGATCGTGGAGGACCCGGAGAACGACTTCACCGTGTCGCCGCACCGCACCTTCGTCTATGCCGACGAGCTGTACAAGCTCGGCGTGATCAAGAACAAGGCGGCGTCGTGGAAGGACTACTTCTTCGAAGAGGCCTACGCGCAGCCGGGCTCGTGATGTCCTCCCCAAGTCTTCGCGCACTGCGTGAGCATTTGCCTCTCCCCCAGGCTAGCTCGCTTCGCGTAGCCGCCAACCCCCTTCCGGGGGCAACACCTACGGCCCGCCAAAGCCGGTTCCGTGGTGTTTCTGGTGAAGAGCGCGTTTCGAACGTCAGCGATGGTGCTGGCGCCGATTCCGGCGCGTTGCTCCAGGTCGACGGCGTGAGCCTCGAATACCGCACGCCGGAGCGCGTGGTGCGGGCCACGCACCGTGTGAGCTTCGACATGCACGAGGCCGACCGCTTCGTGCTGCTGGGCCCATCGGGCTGCGGGAAGTCGACGCTGCTGAAGGCGATCGGCGGCTTCATCTCGCCGGTCGAAGGCGAGATCCGGCTCGATGGCCGCGTGGTCACCGCGCCGGGCCCCGACCGCATCGTCGTGTTCCAGGAGTTCGACCAGCTGCCGCCGTGGAAGACGGTGAAGCAGAACGTGATGTTCCCTCTGCTGGCCTCGCGCACGCTCGGCCGCAAGGAGGCCGCCGAACGCGCGCTGCACTATCTCGACAAGGTCGGCCTCGCGAAGTTCGCGGATGTGCATCCCCACCAGCTCTCTGGCGGCATGAAGCAGCGCGTGGCGATTGCGCGCGCGCTCGCCATGCAGCCGCGCGTGCTGCTGATGGACGAGCCCTTTGCCGCGCTCGACGCGCTGACGCGCCGCAAGATGCAGGAAGAGCTGCTGCAGCTGTGGGACGAGGTGCGCTTCACGCTGCTCTTCGTCACGCACTCGATCGAGGAGGCGATGGTGGTCGGCAGCCGCATCGCGCTGCTGTCGCCGCATCCGGGTCGCATGCGCGCCGAGATCAACAGCCATGCCTATGGGCTCGACAGTCTGGGCGGTGCCGACTTCCAGGCGACCGCGCAACGCATCCACCACATGCTGTTCGACGAACAGGACGCCACGACCTCATGAGCGCTTTGACCCCGCCGATCCGCCCGGAGTACGAGCTTCGACTCGAGGCCTTCAACGAGATACCCGTTGAACGCCCGCTGCCGCTGGCCACGCGCGTCTGGGCGCAGGGCTGGCTGCGCAAGGGACTGATCCTCGTCGTGCTGGCGCTGCTGTGGGAGCTGGCCGCACGCTGGCAGGACAACGACCTGCTGCTGCCGACCTTCAGCGCCACTGCCCGCGCGCTGGTCGACGGCCTGGCCAGCGGCGAGCTGGTGCAGAAGGTCGGCATCTCGCTGTCGGTCCTGCTGCAGGGCTACATCGGCGGCGTGCTGCTGGCCTTTGTGCTGACCACGCTGGCGGTGTCGACCCAACTCGGCCGCGACCTGCTGGACACGCTGACCTCGATGTTCAATCCGCTGCCCGCCATCGCGCTGCTGCCGCTGGCGCTGCTGTGGTTCGGGCTCGGCCGCGGAAGCCTGGTGTTCGTGCTGATCCATTCGGTGCTGTGGCCGCTGGCGCTCAACACCTACGCCGGCTTCCAGGCCGTGCCCGAGACGCTGCGCATGGCCGGGCGCAACTACGGCCTGCGCGGCCTGCGCTACGTGCTGCAGATCCTCGTGCCGGCGGCGCTGCCGGCGATCCTCTCGGGCCTCAAGATCGGCTGGGCCTTCGCGTGGCGCACGCTGATCGCGGCCGAGCTCGTGTTCGGCGCCTCGTCCGGCAAGGGAGGACTCGGCTGGTACATCTTCCAGAACCGCAACGAGCTCTACACCGATCGCGTGTTCGCCGGCCTCGCGATGGTGGTGCTGATCGGCCTGGCCGTCGAAACGCTCGGCTTCGCGACCCTGGAACGCCTGACCGTCCGTCGCTGGGGCCAGCAGCGGTAGACGCCAGCCTCAGGACGTCGGCGATGGCTTGCCGAGCGCGAGCCGGATACGCAGGGGCAGGGCGACGTGCTGCAAGCGCTGACCGCTTCGTACCAGGCCGATCTCCAGTTGCAGCACGGCATCGTGCAGCGCCGACGCGGACGGTGGCCGCAGCCCGTGGAGGTCGCGGTAGATCGTGCCGGCCGTCCAGCGGCTGGTCGGCCACATCCAGTCGCAAGGATCGTGGTCCATGTAGCGGCCCCAGGCCGGCATCGTGGCCGGCTGAATGGGCGTCGCGCGCACGTCCAGCCGCCAGTCATGGGGCGTGGATCCGGCGAGCTCCCAGAACGTCTCGATGAAGAGCATGCGCCGGCGCGTGAGCTCGGTCGGTCCGGCACGCACGCCAAGCAGGCGCAGCGGGCCGATCTGCACCGGGACGGCAAGCTGTGCGTCGGCCGGTGTGTCGCGCACCTCCCACTCCGGCCGCGTCACCACTGCGGCACGCATCGCCGCCAGGTCGTACGCGGCCTTGGCCGGGATCGCCGCACGTGCCCCGCCACGCGCAGGTGCGCGGTGTGGTGGATGCAGGTCGATCACGCACTGGCCGCTGTCCCTCCGCTGGAACTGCGCACCCAATGCGGCGCTCTTGTCGACGAAGCGCCGCGCGGCTGCCTGTGCCTGCGCGCCCTCGCGCTGGACCGTGCGGCCGAAGCCGACCTGGATCGGCGTGAACACCACGCGGCGCACGCCCGTCATGTCCAGCGAGAGCGAAAACACGCCGGCTTCGTCATCGTCGCGCGTGATCGCATCGAACAGCAGGTCGCCGGCATCGTGGACGATCGGGCGCTCGCGGTAGATCTCCACGCCCTGCAGGAGATGGGCCGACGCACCGAGGATCGCATCGGCGCCGGCATCGATCACCGCATGGCCGACCGCGATCTCGTCCGCGCCCGGCGCGGCCTCGCCATTCGGTCCCCAATGCAGCGCCACGAGCACGACGTCGGCCTCGTGGCGCGCCCGCTCGATCCGTGGCGCGAGGCACGCGGTCCAGGTGCCCGGCGATGTCAATGGCAGGTGGGCGTGACCGAAGCGTTCCGGTCCGGCCGCGAAGTGCGGCTGGGTCGCGTCGATGGAGAAGATGGCGACACGCACGTCGCCGGCGCGCCGCAACACCGGTGCGAAGGCCGCATCCGTCGTCGGTCCGGAGCCGGCGTGGCCGATGCCTGCGGCATCGAGCAGCATGGCCTGTTCGGCCAGGGCGTCCGGGCCGTAGTCGCCACTGTGGTTGTTGGCCGTCGTCACGACGTCGATGCCGGCCGCTGCGAGTACCGTCAGCATCTCGGGCCGCGCACGGTAGTAGTAGGGCGCCGACTCTCCCTTGGCCACCCCTTGCCGACCTGCGGTCGCGACCACGCATTCGAGATTGACGATCGCCAGGTCCGCACGGGCCAGCACGGGCACGCCGGAGAGCGCATCGGCGGCGCCCATCGCCTGCGTCCGGTAGTGCTGGCGCCGGCCGAGATTGACGTCGCCGCCCCAGGCGACCACGGGCAGGGCAGGGGAGGATGTCATCGGAGCTGGATGGGAAGCCGCATGCTTCGATCGATGATACGCAGACGGCGTGCTGCACGACGGTTGCCGTCATACACTCATCGGTGATGTAACTCGTACCGAGCCGGTCATGACAGCTGCTTTCAAATCGTGGGTTCATGTGCCGTCGTTTCGTGCCTTCATCGTCGCAGCCGCCGTCGCATTGCACGGCCTTGTCGCCGGGGCTCAGCCGGTTTCACAGGTCGTCGTCATCGATGGTCTGGTCAAGTCCGCATTGACGGTCGATGCCGCGGCGCTGGCGACCTCGCCCGCCGCCGATGTCGTCCAGTTCCAGCAGTCTCGAACCGCGCAGGGTGTTGCCACGTCGTCCACCGTCCGCGGCGTCAGGCTCGCCTCACTGATCGAACGTGCCGGCCTCCTGTCGTCCGACCGTAACGAGTGGAAGACCCTGGTGGTGATCGCAACTGCCACGGATGGCTACCGCGCGGTCTTCTCGTGGCTGGAGCTGACGAACACGGCCGTCGGCGATGGCGTGCTGGTGCTGTTCGAGCGCGATGGCCGGCCCCTGGACGACCACGAAGGGCGCATCGCGCTCATCTCCA
The DNA here is from genome assembly GCA_903872875.1 of uncultured Variovorax sp. Taxonomy (GTDB): domain Bacteria; phylum Pseudomonadota; class Gammaproteobacteria; order Burkholderiales; family Burkholderiaceae_C; genus Variovorax. The sequence goes on along the minus strand of CAIQMJ010001046.1, from coordinate 3,889 downwards.
ACGCCGATCGCCGTGCAGGACCGCGTTATGTACGCAATCTCGCGCGTGTCGAGATCCGGGCCCTGAACTGATGCGAGGACTTGCATGGAGATGAAATCCAAGGTCCAGTTCCGTCTGCGCATCCACCGTGACGACGACATCGCGGTCGGGCCCGGCAAGATCGCGCTGCTGGAAGCGATCGCGGAGACCGGCTCCATCTCGGCTGCCGGACGGCGGCTGGGAATGTCGTATCGGCGCGCCTGGATGCTGGTCGACGAGATGAACCGCGCGTTGAGCTCGCCCGCGGTCAGTACGGCTGCCGGAGGCGCACATGGCGGCGGCACGCAGCTCACCGATACCGGCCGCAAGATGATCAAGCACTACCGCGCCATCGAGAGCACGGCTCGTCTGGCCGCAGCGGCCGATATCGCCGCCCTGACCAGGTTGCTTGCGCCTTGATCACGGCATGGTCCTGGCACACCAGGACGGCCCGGCTCCCGGCGGTGTTCCCGCATCCCTTCGGGCCGACCCCGTCTTCAGTGAACCGTTCAGCCCGCGTCCTTCAATGCCTTCTTGGCCTTGTCGGCCGAGGCCTTGGAGCGGTTCTTGTGATACCCCGACTTGACATTGTTGACCGCCTTGCCGACCGGGCCGCTCTTCTTGGCCTCGTTGTCCGCGCGCTTCTCGTCGATCTTGTGCTTGGCCGAGTCGGTGGCCTCGGAAGCGGCCTTGCCGATCTGGGCGCCAGCGGTCAGCACGGTGAGGGATGCGGCGAGTGCAATCAGGATCTTGTTCATTGGCTTCTCCAGAGATTGGGTTGAGTCGTCCGAATGATGGCCCGATGGGCACTGCCTGCCGTGTCAGCCGTCGCCGCGATCAGCCCTTCTCGCGAAGCGACTCCGCCTGTCGTGCCAACTGCATGGCTTCGGCGACCTGCCGGGTCGACAGCGCGCCGGCGAGTTCCACCTCGCCGGTGAGCACGCTCTCCAGTGCCTGCTGTCCCGCCGGGCCGGCCAGCCAGGCGAAGACCGAGGTGATCGATCCACCGCCGAACCTGGCCCGCAGCGCCTTCGATGCAGCCCGGCCGACTTCGGCGAATGCCGCCTGATCCATGGCGACCGACGCGGCCCGCACGACCAGGCAGAACGCCTCGAGCTTGTCGGCTTCGGTGCGCAGGCGTCTTGCCTTGGCTGCACTCTGTGGAGCGGCGCGGTGGAGTGCGGATTCGAAGGCCTCGGTGAACGGCTGGATGTCGCGCCCTTCGACCCACGCGGCATCTGCACGCGAGACGACCTGGATGAGCTGGCCCCGAGACCGGGCTGCCCTGTCTGCCGCCGCGTGCGCCGCGACGGCGTCCGTCGCGGGCCACACGAGAAGCGGCAACTGCGCGCCGCCGTGTACGGCCCAACGGCCTGCGGCATTGAGCAGGCGCGCATGCGCGGCGGAGGGGCCGCCAGGTGGCATTGATGTCGCGGCGTCAGCCGTAGGGTCCGCTGGCGACAGAAGCAGGTAGGGCAGGGAGGGAGTGGGAAGCATCGGACGGTTGCAATGGGGAAGGCGCCGGCAGCCTGTCCGCGGACGGAAGGCGTGGATGGCCTGACGCCGCGCGGATTCTACGGAGCGCCCCGTCTCGAGCACATGGATCGAGCGCCCGCCGCACAAAGGCCGCTATTCGCGCCGCTTGAACAGCGTCGAGGCCGGGCTCGCGTTCGCGATCTCCTCCGCGGTACGCAGCAAGCCGTCGGCCAGGCTTTCCATGCGCTCGTCGGTCAGCCGCACCATCGGGCCTGCGATCGTCACCACGCCCAGTGCCGCGCCGCGCGCCTGGACCACGGCCGACATCGACGCCATCGCCGGCGCGAACATGTCCGAGATCATGCTGAAGCCGCGCTTGCGCGTGGTGCGCAGGTGCGCGAGCAGCGCCTTCACCGTGGTAGGCGCCTTGGGACCGAACTTCTCCGGTGCGCCGAAGCCCTGCCTGCCGACCCGCGCGAGCGCTTCCTCGTCCGTCATCGCGGCCAGCCAGGCATGGCCGGCCGCGCTGCACGACAGCTGCACCGACAGCCCCATGTCGGGGTCGTAGCGCAAGCCGCGCTTGGCGCCCTGTGCCTTGGCCACGAAGGTCAGGTCGTCGCCGTCGATCACCGCAAGCCGCACCAGTTCGCCCGACTCTTCCGCCAGGCGGTCGAGCGAAGGCTGCGCCACGTCGACCACGCCCGATGCGCTCAGGAAGCTCAGTCCCATCGACACCAGCTTGATGGTGAGGATGTAGTCGCCCTGGTCGCGCGCCTGCCGAACGTAGCCGCAGCGAGTCAGTTCAGTGAGCAGGCGATGCGTGGCGCTCAGCGGCATCTCGAGATCGTTCGCCAGCGTGGACAGCGGCTGCCCTTCCGGATGGGCCGCCAGATGTTCGAGGACTTTGAAGCTGCGTTCGAGGATTCCGCTCATGCCCGAACTCTACCAAAGTGGGAAGGTGTTTCCGATGTGGAAATATTTTCCACTTACAGTTAGTATTGCTTTCGCGAACGGTCAATGACCGGCATCCATCGCATCGATCAACAACGGAGACAGCCTTGAAATCATTTCGCCTTGCGCTGGCATCGGCCAGCCTGCTCGCCGCATTTGCCATTCCCGCCACGCCCGCATTCGCACAGGACATCCAGGAGCGGGTCATCAAGTTCGGCCATATCAACAACCCCGACCATGCGGTGAGCTTCGGCGTCAAGCGCTTCGCCGAGCTGGTGTCCGCCAAGAGCGGCGGCAAGATGAAGGTGCAGGAATTCCCGGCCTCGGCGCTCGGCAACGAGCTGCAGCAGCAGTCCGCGCTGCAGGGCGGTGTGCAGGAAATGTCGGCGCCCGCGACCAGTTCGCTGGCCGGCATCGTGAAGGAGATGGGGCTGGTCGACTTCCCCTTTGCGGTCAGCAGCTTCGCGCAGGCCGATGCATTGCTCGACGGCCCGCTGGGTCAGGCGCTGATCGCCAAGCTGCCAGAGAAGGGCCTGGTCGCGCTGGGCTACTGGGACCTCGGTTTCCGCAACGTGACGAACAGCAAGCGCCCGATCACCAAGCCGGAAGACCTCGACGGCCTGAAGATCCGCGTGATCCCGAACCCGGTGTTCCTCGAGACCTTCAAGACGCTCAGGGCGAATCCGCTGCCGATGCCCTTCGCCGAGCTGTACGGCGCGCTGGAATCGAAGGCGGTGGACGGCCAGGAAAACCCGTTCGCCGTGATCCTGTCGAACAAGTTCTACGAAGTGCAGAAGTACGTGACGGCGACCAACCATGTCTACGCGGCCAACATCGTGCTGGTCAGCAAGCGCTTCTGGGACAAGCTGTCGCCGGCCGAGCAGAAGATCATGCATGACGCCGCCAACGAGTCGCGCGCCTACCAGCGCGAGGTGAGCCGCACCGCTGCGCAGAAGGCTGTGGCCGAGCTGCAGTCCAAGGGCATGCAATACAACGAGCTGAGCGCCGCCGAACAGGCCCGCATGCGCGATGCCGTCAAGCCCGTGACCGAGAAGTTCCTCGCCACCTACGACCCCACCATCGCCAAGCTCTACACCGACGAGCTGGCCCGCATCCGGAAGTGAACCCCATGAAGATCCTTGTCCTGCACGGCCCGAACCTGAGCCTGTTCGGCCGCCGCGAGCCCCACATCTATGGCACGACGACGCTGGCGCAGATCAACGAGCGCCTGCTGAAGCTCGCCGAGGAACTGCAGGTCGAGCTCGACATCCTGCAGTCCAACCATGAGGGCGCGCTGATCGACCGGATGCACGAGAACATCGACGTGGCGAAGGGCGCCTTGCTGAACCCGGCCGGGCTCACGCAGCACGGGGTGCCGCTGCACGATGCGATCAAGGCGATGCCGTTCCCGATCTTCGAGATCCACATGAGCAACATCGCGGCG
>CAIQMJ010001045.1 GCA_903872875.1 uncultured Variovorax sp. | reverse complement strand
GAGGATCGTGCGTGTCGGCGCGTCCTGCGCCGCAAGCACCAGCATGGCAGGCACGACGGCTTCGGGCTTCAGCGCATCCAGCACTTCCTGCGGCATCAGTCCCTCGGTCATGCGGGTCGCGGCCGTCGGCGCAAGACAGTTCACCCGGATGTCGTTCTTGGCGCCCTCGATGCTCAGCGTCTGCATCAGACCGACCAGCGCCATCTTGGCGGCGCCGTAATTGCTCTGGCCGAAGTTGCCGTAGAGGCCGGACGACGAGGTCGTCATGACGATGCGGCCGTACTTCTGCTCGTTCATCAGCGCCCAGACCGCCTTGGTGCAATTGACCGCGCCCATGAGGTGCACGTCGACCACCAACTGGAAGTCCGGCAGGTCCATCTTGGCGAAGCTCTTGTCCCGCAGGATGCCCGCGTTGTTGATCAGCACATCGACCCGACCCCACGCATCGACCGCTTGCTGAACCATCGCCTGCACCGCAGCGAAATCGGTGACGGATGCGCCGTTGGCGAGGGCCTCGCCACCGGCAGCGACGATTTCATCGACCACGGCCTGCGCCGCACTGACCGACCCGCCCGAGCCGTCGCGGGCGCCGCCCAGGTCATTGACGAGCACCTTGGCGCCGCGCGCCGCGAGCGCCAGCGCGTGCTGCCGCCCCAGACCACCGCCTGCGCCCGTGACGATGGCAACGCGGCCCTTGAAATCGATGCTGCTCATGACTCGAATACCTCTGAAGTGATTGACGCGTGGCGTTTTACCTCAGAAGCACGCCCGGGCTTGGCTCACAGGTGATGCGGGTGCTGCGCGCGCCAGCGTTCAATGGTCGTCGCGCACCGATTCGCAATATTCGAGCAATTGATCAATCTCGGCAGACTTGTCGAAGAAGGCATCGGCACCGAGAGCGCGTGATCGTTCGCGCATGTCTGCCGTGGCGTAGTTGCTGAGCACCACGACCTTCTGGTGCTTTGAGCGATTTCGGCAGGCATCCACCACGCCGAAGCCGTTGCCCTGTTCCAGGAACAGATCGACGATGGCCACGTCCCACCCGTCGCGGTGGCTGCGCAGCCAGGTAACGGCCTCCGCTTCGGTGCTGGCATGGGCGACGACCGTGGCATCCGCAACGTCTTCGAGGAACCCCACGAGGTTTTCCCGAATGACCGGGTTGTCTTCAACCAGGTACGTTTTGAAGGGCATGGGAAGGATATTCACAGTGAGGCGGAGCAGGCGGACGAACACTTGGAGCAATGACGCGTTGCACCAATGATGGCCGCAGGCCGCACACGCCACGGGTGGGCCAGTCCGTCCAAACCGGGTAGGCCCACGCCTACCCGCTCCCTACGCGAATCGCTAGGTGGTCGCCGCCACGCGCTCGCGCTTGCGCCCCACGCCAAGGCGCTCCGGCGACACGTACTGCTGGCGGTAGATTTCGAACGGCATCGTGTCGGCCGCCTCGATCTTCTTCTGTTCGTTGAGCGAATCGACCGTCATGGCCTCGAAGCGCGACTGCAGTTCGGCTGGAAATGGCAGGCCCAGGAGCTCGACGCGCGTCTTTTCGGACTGGGCACGCACGAAGCGGATGAACGAATCGTCGTGCGCCGATGCCATGGCCGCCAGCACGCGCGCCGACGGCAGGCTGTCGGGCGCCGCAAGCGCGGCCGAAGCGGCTCGCACGGCATCGCCGTAGAGCGAGCCACCATGCGCAGCGTCCATTTCGGCGGCAATCGGCGCGCACTGCGCCACCAGCTCGGCGCCCCAGTCGATCAACGTCACCTCGCGACCGCCGCGCAGGAGCCGCAAGCCCGGCTCGCGACCGCGCGCCGCCGTCAGGTGCTGGTTCTGGGCGAGCTCGTCGATTTCCTGCGGTGTGTCGTCCGGGCTGTCGTTCAGCAGGCAGTGGAGCAGGAAGACATCGATGAATCGCATGGTCTGGGCGTTGATGCCGACCGGCTCGAACGGATCCAGGTCCATCAGACGCACTTCGACATATTCGACGCCGCGCTCGCGCAGCGCGTGCAGCGGGCGTTCGCCGGGATAGATGACGCGCTTGGGCCGGATGGTGCCGTAGAACTCGTTCTCGATCTGCAGCAGCGTGCTGCCCAGCTGGTTGTAGTCGCCGCCCGGGTTCTGGATGCCGATGGCCTCGTAGGCCGGCCAGGGACGGGTGAGCGCGTCCTGCAGTGACGCGCCGTAGCCTTCGAGGCTGTTGTAGCTGACCTTCAGTGACGCCTGCGCATCGCTCTGGTAGCCAAGCCGCCCCATGCGCAGCGAGGTACCGTAAGGCATGTGCATGCTGCCTTCGCCGATCGGCTGCAGTTCGTGCGAACGCGTTGCCACGAAGCTCGAACACAGCGCGGGTGATGCCCCGAACAGGTACAGCAGCAGGAAGGCATGACGGCGGAAATTGCGGATCAACCCGAAATACTGCTCGCTCGAAACGCCCGGCATCGACCAGTTGTAGTGGATGCCCGAAATGGTCTGCATGCGTCGGCCATAGCGGTGGCCGAGGCCCATGCGATAGACGCTTTTCGCGCGGCCGACGTTCGACGAACCATAGCGGCCGATCGGGATCGTCTCGTCGGTCGGCAGGCCGCAAGGCATGCTCGACACCCACAGGCGTTCGTCGCCCATGGCGTCGAGCACCCGGTAGGTGTACTGGTGTACCTGCACCAGTTCCTGCAGCGCCGACTCGGCATCGGCATGCACGCCCGTGATCAGCTCGAGCTGCGATTCGCTGAAATCGGTGGTGATGTGGGGATGCGTGAGCGCCGAACCGAGCGCCAGCGGATGCGGCGTCAGCGCCAGTTGGCCATCCGGCTGCGCACGCAGGCTTTCCTTCTCGATCCCGCGCCGCATGCCCTTCAGCCGTTCGGGGCCCAACGCACCCAGCCGCTCCATCAATTTGTTCATTGTTCTGTGCCCCGTCAATCTTGGTGGGCGTGGAAGGTAGCACGGCGGCGCGGCGGCTGCTCGCGCCGGGCATCCTGCCCGGAATGCCCCTGCCGCTGAAGGCTTTTGTCTATTTGAGTACGCGCAGCAGGAACGCGTTCAGGTCGGCGATTTCCTCCAGGCAGACCGAGTGCGCGATCGGGTATTCATGCCATTCGACGGCATAGCCGAGCCCGGTGAGCAGTTCGCGGGCGGCCAGCGCGCGCGCCGGTACGACCACGTTGTCGTAGGCGCCGTGCGCCAGGAACACCGGCGTCTCGTGGTTTGCGGCGTGGCGTTCGGCCGCAGTGGTCGCGGCAAGCGGCAGGTAGCCCGACAGGCCGACGATGCCGGCCAGCGTCTCCGGATGACGCAGACCGGTCAGCAGCGACATCGCGCAGCCCTGGGAGAAACCCGCGACGACGATGCGGTGCGCCGGAATGCCGCGCGCTTTCTCGTTGGCGATCAGGCCTTCGATCAGCGCCAGCGAGCGGCGCAGGCCCGCTTCGTCCTCCTGGCGGGCGAGGTCGGGCAGCAGGATGTCGTACCAGGCGGGCATCGGCACGCCGCGGTTGATGGTCACCGGGATGACCGGCGCATTCGGGAACACGAAGCGCACCGGGCCGACTGCGGACAGGTCGAGTTCCTGCGCGATCGGCACGAAATCGTTGCCGTCGGCGCCAAGGCCGTGCATCACGATGACTGTCGCGGTGGGGTTGGGGGCGGTTTCGATTTCGATCGGCGGGCGGGACATGGGAACGCAACCTCTGGAAGTATGTGCAGCCGCCACCTTAGCGCAGACGGCCGACACCCGCGCCGCGCAAACCGGTCTACCCTGCTTCATTGGCGCCCTCTTCGGGCCTGCTCCGGCCCCTTGCCCGCTGCGCTGCCAATGAACCGATGAATGCCATGAAAGCCAACCCGATGTCCGAAACCGCCCTGCTCCATCAACCCGCCCCGGTGCTCGCGGAACTGCAGCCGCCGTTCGTGAAGACCCGCTACAGCGGTGCCGTGATGATCTGCGGCGAATGCCAGAAGCGCGACAACGGCCCGTCGAAGCTCACCGCCAAGGATGTGCGCAAGGATCTCAAGCATGCGCTGGGCGAGGCGCGGCACCATCTGCGCCTGGTCCAGTCCTCCTGCCTGGGGCTGTGCCCGAAGAAGGCGATTGCGGTCGCCGCCGTGGCCGTGGGCGGCCCGGCGCTGCTGGCGGAAATCCAGCGCGAGGAAGACGTCGCCGCCGTGGCCGAGCGACTCGCCGGCGCGGCGGAACGGTGATGGCGTACGGCAGTGCCGCCGTCAGGCCACAGCGGCCCGCTGGATGCATTCCACGAAGTGCTGCGCGGCCGGCGTCAACGGCAAGCCGGCGCGCCGGATGATGCACACGCGCATGGTGGGCAGCGGCTCCTCGACCTCGACGCGCCGAATCCCGTGCTGCCTGAAGGCCAGCCGGACCAGCGGTTCGACGAACAGCCCGACCAGGTCCATGTGGCCGACGAGCCCCAGCGCCACCGTCACAGACTGACCCTGGATCACGCGCGCCGGCGGGCCAAGGCCGAGCGGCGCGAACAGCGGCGCGACCGAGCTTCTGTCGATCTCGCCGTCGCCAGGCAACACCCACTCCGCCGCATGCAGCGCCACCAGCGAACGGCTGTGCCGCAGCGGATGCCGGCTGCGGACACCGACCACGAGTTGCACGGGAAAGAGTTCGGTCGCCTCGAACTGCGCATCGAGCGTGCCCGGTACCACGTGCGCCACCGCGAAATCGAGGTTGCCGTCGCGCAGCCGGGCCAGCATGGACTGCAGCACCGTTTCGCTGAACTGCACGCCCACGGCCGGCAGCCGCGCATGGAACTCCTTGAACGCCGCCGGAAGCACGGTCAGCGCGAAAGAGGTGCTCACGGCGATGGCAACCGTACCGGTGCTGCCGTCACGAATCTGCGCGATTTCATCGCGCGCACGGCGCATGTCCGCCAGCAACAGCCGGGCGCGCGGCGCGAACGCCGCGCCGAACTGGGTGAGGCGCACGCCCTTCACGCTGCGCTCGACCAGAGGCGCGCCCATTTCGCGCTCCAGCTCGCGCACGATCTTCGTGACGGCAGGTTGCGATACGCCCAACGAGCGGGCGGCACCGCGGATGCTCATCTGCTCGACCACGGCAACGAAGGCATGCAGTTGGTTGGGCTTCATGGCAAGGTCGTGGAGATGAAAACCAATGGTTATCGAAGTACCCGGATTATTGTCTTTTCACGAGCGCCCGTACTCTCTAGCATGCCGCGCACAACAACACGGATACGCCATGGCCTCTTCTTCCAAGCCCCGCACGTCGCCGAGCCGGCGCACGACCATCGCCGCCACCACCATCGGCAACGCGCTGGAGTTCTTCGACTTCACGGTCTATGGCTTTCTCGCACTGGTGATCGGCCGGCTCTTTTTCCCGACCTTCAATTCCTATGGCCAGTTGCTGCTCACGGTCGCCAGCTTCGGCGTCGGCTTCGTCATGCGGCCGCTGGGCGGGATCGTGATCGGCGCCTATGCCGACCGCGCCGGCCGCAAGAAGGCGATGACGCTCACCATCTTCATGATGGCACTGGGCTGCGCGATCATCGCGCTGACACCGACCTACGCGCAGATCGGCGTCGCTGCGCCGCTGCTGATCGTGTTCGCGCGGCTGATCCAGGGCTTCTCGGCGGGTGGCGAGGTCGGCGCGTCGACCACGCTGCTGGTCGAGCATGCGACGCCGGCCAACCGCGGCTACATGGCGAGCTGGCAGTTCGCCAGCCAGGGCCTGGGCATTCTGTTGGGCGCGCTGGTGGTCGGCATCCTGACCACCGTACTGACGCCGCAGGCCATGGAAAGCTGGGGCTGGCGCATTCCGTTCGTGCTCGGGCTGCTGATCGCGCCGGTCGGGATGTACATCCGCCGGCACCTCCATGAGTCGCTCGAGGTCGCACCCCCCAGCGCCGCACCGCGCGAGAGCAGCCTGGCCGAAGTCTGCCGCGAGCACGGCCGCACGGTCCTCGCCGCGATCCTGAGCCTGCTGGGCGGCACCGCTGCCGCCTATGTCGTGAGCTTCTACATGCCGACTTACGCGATCCGTGAACTCGGCATGGCACCGCCCGTGGCGCTGTTCGGCGCGGCACTGGTGGGGCTGCTGTCCTTCGTCTGCGCGCCGCTGGTCGGCGTGTGGTCGGACCGCGTCGGCCGCAAGCCGCTGATCTTCTGGAGCCGCATCGCCCTGGCGCTGATGATCTATCCGGGCTTCCTGTGGCTCAACGCCTCGCCGACGCCAGCTGTTCTCTTCATCGTGGTCGGGGTGTTGAGCATCACGCTGGTGATCCAGAGCGTGCCGGGTATCACGATGCTGCCCGAGATGTTCCCGAAGCATGTACGGGCCAGCGGCATGTCGTTGGTCTACAGCGTCGGCGTGGCGCTGTTCGGCGGCTTCTCCCCGCTGATCAGCACCTGGTTGCTGCAGGTCACCGGCAACAAGCTGGCACCGGCCTGGTACTTGCTCGCGATGACCGTGATCTCCCTGCTCGGCCTGCTGTGGCTGAAGGATCACACCGGCCGCGACATCGACGCCACCAAACCCGCCACCGCACTCTGACATCTACAAAACGCCCACAGGAAACCCATGAACAGCACCCGCGCCGCTCGCTATTTTTCCGGCACCTATGCCGAAGCCCGCCAGAAATTCCTCGATGCCGCCGGCCTGCGCGGCGCCGCCGTCGAGTCGTTCGTCCATCCCCAGAAAGGCGCTCAGGGCGAAACCCTCGCGACGGATGTGGCGCTCGTCGGCCCGTCCAATGCAGAAAAGATCCTGCTGGTCAGCTCGGCCACGCACGGCCCCGAAGGCTTCTGCGGTTCTGGCTGCCAGGTCGCGACGCTGAACGACGCCGACCTGCTGGCGCGGCTGGAGAAGGCCGGCGTCGCGCTTCTGCTGGTGCACGCCATCAATCCGCACGGGTTTTCGTACCTGCACCGCACCAACGAGGACAACATCGACCTCAACCGCAACTGCATCGACTGGAGCGCCCCGCTGCCGGCCAATGCAGCCTATTCGGATGTCGAGCCCTTCGTGCTGCCCGCCACCTGGCCGCCGACGCCGGCCGACGATGCGGCGATGGCCGAGTACATCCAGGTGCACGGCATGCGCGCCTACCGCGCGGCCGTCACGCTGGGCCAATACACGACACCGGATGGCATCTTCTTTGGCGGCAACGGGCCCTCCTGGAGCAACCGCACGGTGCGCGCGCTCCTGAAGAAGTACGCATCCACTGCGAAGCACGTCGCCTGGATCGACGTCCACACCGGCCTTGGCCCCTACGGCCACGGCGAGAAGATCTATCCAGGCCGCAACACCCCGGCCGACGTGGGCCGCGCACGCGCCTGGTGGGGCGCAGACGTTTTCGCACCGTTCGACGGCGTGTCCGCCTCGGCCGACGTCACCGGCCCGGTGATCTCGACCGCCTACGACGAGTGCCCGCAGGCCAGCATCACGCCGATGGGCCTGGAATTCGGCACGCTGCCCGATCAGGAAGTGCTGGTCTGCCTGCGCGCCGACCACTGGCTGAAGCGCCATCCCGAAGCGCCGGAAGCACAGCGCCTGGCGATCCGCCAGCAGATGCGCGACGCGTTCTATTGCGACAACGAGGAATGGAAGGGCATGGTGCTCGGCCAGGCACGCGTCGTCCTGCTGCAGACGGTGCAAGGCCTGCAGGCGGCCTGAAGCCTGTCACCCGCCGAAGCCCCAGGGCGCCCCTCGTACACTCGGCGGATGCCTTCCAAACCTGCCCGAAAGCCGCGCATCCTCGAGCGCGGCGTGTTCTGCTTTCTCATCGGCGTCGCGGTACTCGTCGGGCCCCAATTCATGCAATCCACGGGGATTCGCGACATGGTCGCCGGCGCCTATCTGGTCGGATGGTTTGCAGTGGTGCTGGGCTTGGCACTGATCGTGCTCGACTTGGTGCAGCGAGCGCGACGCAAAAGCCGCTGAAAAAAGCGTCATCGCCCCTGGCGAAGCGAGCGTTGCATATCGGCTGCGCTTAGTCTCAAGATCGCCAAATTAATAGAACTTTTGCATTACGATACGTTTGATCTGCGCGCGACGGGTCGTCGCGCATCGGCGCTTCGGCTGAAATGCAATCGAGCCCTCTCGGATGTCGCGCACCAACTCTTGACGCCTTGAACGCCGATACGCCTTTTCTCCCCTCCAGCCACGATCCATGGATCGTCGTCGCCTCGGTGCTGATCGCAACCATGGCCTCTTACGTGGCGCTCGATCTCTCACGCCGGGTCCGCAGCACCACCGGCGAACTCAGCCACCGCTGGTGGGCGGCAGGCTCCATCGTCATGGGCACCGGCATCTGGTCGATGCATTTCGTCGGCATGCTGGCCTTTTCTCTCCCGATCCGGCTCGGCTTCACCGGCCCGCTGACACTGCTGTCGTGGGTCGCCGCGGTGGCAGCCTCGGCCATCGCGCTCTGGACGGCCAGCCGCACCGACTACACGTTCAAGCCGGTCGCGCTCGCCGCGCTGGCCATGGGCACGGGCATCTGCGGCATGCATTACATCGGCATGGCCGCGCTCGACCTGGCGCCCGGCATCGTCTGGAACTGGCCGACGGTCGCGCTATCGGCGCTGATCGCGGTCGGTGCATCGGCGGCGGCATTGCTCATCTTCCAGTTCCTGCTCAAGGTGCGCGAAGAAGGCCGCCCATCGCAGCTCCTGGCGGCCTGTGTGCTGGGTGTGGCCATCTGCGGCATGCATTACACCGGCATGGCCGCCGCGAATTTCCCGGAAGGCACGGTCTGCCTCAGCGCCGACCAGCTGGGCGGAGAAGGCCTGACGGGCATCGTTGCGGTCGCGACCTTCCTGCTTCTGTCTGGCGCCCTCTTCACCAGCATTCTCGAGAAGCGACTGCAGGTCGTGGCCCGGCGGCTGGCCGCCTCGCTGCAGGAATCCAATGCCCAGTTGAAGGCCGCCAACGACGAGTTGCAGCAACGCGCCTTCATGGACGCGCTGACCGGCCTGCCGAACCGCCTGCTGCTGGAAGACCGGCTGAACCGGGCGCTCAAGCGCATCGGCCGGACCAACAGACTGCGCGTCGAGGAGCGTGTGGCCGTGCTGTTCGTCGACCTCGACGGCTTCAAGCCGATCAACGACTCGTTCGGCCATGCCGCTGGCGACCAGATCCTGCGTGCCGCCGCCGAGCGACTCACGCACGAAGTCCGCCAGGACGACACCGTCGCCCGCGTCGGCGGCGATGAATTCCTGCTGCTGCTCGAAAACGTGCACGACACGGCCGAATGCGTGCAGGTCGCCAACAGCGTCCTGCGATCGCTGTCGCAACCCTTCTCGGTCTCGGGCAAGGAGTTGCAGATCGCGTGCTCGATCGGCATCGTGATCCATCCCGATCAGGGCGAGCCCGACAAGCTCGTCGCCAATGCGGATGCGGCCATGTACGTCGCCAAGCGTGCAGGTGGCGGCAACTACGCGGTCTTCGAGTCGCACATGGGCAGCAACGCGGCCGATCAACTGGAGCTGCAGAGCGACCTGCGCAAGGCGATCGAGCGCAGCCAGTTCGAGCTCTATTACCAGCCGAAGATCGATGGCGCAAGCAACCAGATCAGCGGCGCGGAGGCACTGGTGCGCTGGAACCATCCGCAGCGCGGCATCGTCGGACCGACCGAATTCATCGGGCTGGCGGAGCGCTTCGGTCTGATCGTCCGGCTGGGCGACTGGATCATCGACGAAGCCTGCCGCCAGATGGCTGCCTGGAGCCGCGAAGGCCTGCAGATGCGGGTAGCGATCAACCTGTCGGTGCTGCAGCTGCGAGAGAGCGGGCTGGCCGACCGGGTCGAAGAAGCGCTGCTGCGCCACGGTGTGCCGTCCTCGCAACTGCTGTGCGAGATCACCGAATCGGTGGCAATGGAAGACATCAAGGCCACACAGCGTACCTTCGAAGGTCTCGCGCGCATCGGCGTCTACCTGTCGATCGACGATTTCGGCACCGGCTATTCGAGCCTGAGCCACCTGCGCCAGCTACCGGCCAGGCAGCTCAAGATCGACCGCAGCTTCGTCCACGAACTCGAGACCAAGGAAGACGCGCGCGCAGTGGTCGAAGCCGTGGTGCAGCTCGCGCATGCACTGAGCCTCACCGTGGTGGCCGAGGGGGTCGAGACACTCTGCCAGCGGGACATCCTGCTGCGCATCGGCT
>CAIQMJ010001044.1 GCA_903872875.1 uncultured Variovorax sp. | reverse complement strand
TCCATCGCCCTGCGCCGCGCGGCGCCTTCTTCGTCCACTGAAGCGCAGCCGGAGCCGGAGCCCGCGGCGCTCGCATCCGTCGCGCCGGCGCCAGCCGGTGCCCCGGCGACGCCCGATGCCGCGCTGCTCGCCGGTCTTTCGGCCCAGTTCGCCGCGACGGCCGCTGACCACGACCAGAGCGGCCGCTTTCCGCACGACAACTTCGCGACCCTGCAGCGCAACGGGCTGATCGGCCTGGTCGCGCCGCTGGCCTATGGCGGCGGCAGCGCGACGCTGGCGACCGCACGGCGGGTGATCGCGGCCGTCGCATGCGGCGAGCCTTCCACGGCGCTGATCCTCGCCATGACCTACCTGCAGCACCATGCGATCGCGCTCAGCCACTGGCCGGCCGCACTGCGCGAGCGCGTGCTGCGCGATGGCGCGGAACGCGGCGCGCTGATCAACGCGTTGCGCGTGGAGCCGGCCCTCGGATCGCCCTCGCGCGGCGGCCTGCCCGACACCATCGCACGCCGCGACGGCGACGGCTGGCGGCTCGACGGCCACAAGCTTTACACCACCGGCATCGAAGGGCTCGGCTGGCTGTCGGTGTGGGCGCGCACCGAAGAAGCGGAGCCACGGGTCGGTACCTTCCTCGTGCCGCGCAACGCACCCGGCGTGCGCGTGATCGCGAGCTGGGACCATCTCGGGCTGCGCGCGTCGGGCAGCCACGAAACCGTCTTCGAGGACGTGCGGATTCCTTTCGCGCATGCCGTCGACCTGCGGGCGCCCGTGGACTGGGCGTCCGATGCCGGGAGCCCGGCAAACGTCGCCGCAACGGCCGACCAGCAGGCCTGGATGGTGGTGCTGCTCGGCACGCTCTACGACGCGATCGCCCGTGCTGCGCGGGATTGGCTGCTCGACTTCCTGCGCACGCGCGCACCAGGCAGCCTGGGCGCACCGCTCGCGAGCCTGCCGCGCGTGCAGGAACAGGTCGGCGAGATCGCCGCGCTGCTGCGCGTGAACGGCCTCCTGCTCGACCAGGCGAGCACGGCGGTCGACGCGGGCCACGCGCCCGCCGCCACCGACGGCGGACTGCTGAAATACACCGTCACGACGAATGCGATCCGCGTGGTCGAACTGGCGCTGCAGCTCAGCGGTAACCATGGCCTGGCGCGCCAGAATCCGCTGGAGCGGCACCATCGCGACGTGCTGTGCAGCCGCATCCACACACCGCAGAACGACGCCATACTCCTGGCCGCAGGCAAGGCTGCGCTGGAGCGTTGAAAATGCCGGCTCCGACCGCCCTGCCGGCCGCTTGAAGTCCGACCCGATGAACACTGCAGCAGACATTACGACGGCGCCCGCAATACCGCCCGCGGCAACGGGCCGCGGCATCGCGCCGCTGCGCGACTTCGTCACCGCCTTCGGCCGCCTGCTGGACAGTGCACCCGATGAAGCCCGCGTGCTGGCCGAAGGCGGTGCGCTGCTGCGCACGCTGGTCGCGCAGGACGACTGGCTGCCGACCGCCTACGCACAGCCGAACCCCGAGCGCTACCAGCAGTTCCTGCTGCATGCCGATTCGACCGAGCGCTTCTCGGTCGTGAGCTTCGTCTGGGGCCCGGGCCAGGCCACGCCCGTGCACGACCATACGGTGTGGGGCCTGATCGGCATGCTGCGCGGCGCCGAATACAGCCAGCCCTGGCGGCTCGGCGACGACGGCCGCGCCGTGCCCGACGGCGAAGGCGTCCGGCTCGATGCGGGCGACGTCGAAGCCGTGTCGCCCACCGTCGGCGACGTGCACCGCGTGCACAACCTGTTCGACGACCGGGTGTCGATCAGCATCCACGTCTACGGCGCGAACATCGGCGCGGTACGGCGCCACACCTATCCGGCCGAGGGCACGCGCAAGCCCTTCATCTCGGGCTATTCCAACACCGAGCTCCCGAACCTCTGGGACCGCTCCATCGAACTGCGCAACGCATGACCGACCATACCGCCCACGCTGGCTTCCCGACCCTCTCCGTTGCCGAGGTGCGCAGGCACCTGCTTGCGCGCGACGAGATCGCGCTGCTCGACCTGCGCGAGGAAGACCCGTACGCGCAGGCGCATCCACTGTGGGCGGCCAACCTGCCGCTGTCGCGTCTCGAACTGGACGCCTGGCGCCGCATTCCGCGGCGCGACACGCTGATCGTGCTGTACGGCGAACACCAGGGCGCGGATCTCGCGCCGCTTGCGGCCGAGCGGCTCGCGGCGCTCGGCTACACGCGGGTACATCGGCTCGACGGCGGCCTCGACGGCTGGCGCTCCGCCGGCGGCGAGCTGTTCCGCGACGTCAACGTGCCGAGCAAGGCTTTCGGCGAGCTGGTCGAACACGAGCGCCACACGCCGTCACTGTCGGCGCAAGAGGTCAAGGCGCTGATCGATGCGAAGGCCGACGTGGTGGTGCTCGACGCACGCCGCTTCGACGAAGACCAGACCATGAGCATCCCCGGCGCGACCAGCGTACCGGGCGCCGAACTGGTGCTGCGCGCGCGCGAGCTCGCGCCCGATCCCAGAACGCAGGTCATCGTGAATTGCGCCGGCCGCACGCGCAGCATCATCGGC
>CAIQMJ010001043.1 GCA_903872875.1 uncultured Variovorax sp. | reverse complement strand
GTCCGCTGCGATCAGCGGAGCCTTCGATTATCGCACGGTTTTTATAGAACCGTCAAACTTATTTGAAAATTTCTTTCCAAACAACCTCCAGAATCTCAAATCAATTCGATTCCCCGAATCAACCCTCAACCCCTTCAGCAGAGCCTCGAATTATGACACAGCTTTTAAACCACCGTCAAACTTCTTCTCAGCCCCAACTCCTCCAACCCCTCCAACTCCTCCCAGCACCTCAACACAACACCAGCCCAGCCAGCATCACCCCTCAGTACCAAGCACCGTCTTCAGCGCAGCCTTCGATTATGACACAGGGAAAATAAAAATCGCAAGCCCCGCGATAAAAACGCACCGGCCCACTTACGGCGTCTCGACGTCAACCGGAGCCTTGCTCAGCGAGAGCGCATCACGCCATGCCCTGCCGACCGCCAAATACATAGATGTATCAGCGCCTCCTCGCCCACCAACTGCCGAACATGACAACGGCCAACGCAGCAACAACGCACGCGCTGCCCGCCCACTGCCATGACGTGACGTGTTCACCAAGGGTCAGCATGCCAGCGGCCAAGCCGATGACAGGCACGCCCAAACTGAACGGCGCCACACGATTTGCAGGATGACGCTTGAGGAGCCACGTCCACAGCGCGTAGGCCGCGATGGTTGCGAACCAGCCCAGATATGCCACGCCAAGCCAGGCGCCGATATTCGCGTGCATCCAACTCCAGCGCGTGCCAACGGGATCGAAGAGCCACGCCATCAGCGCGAACGGGAGAATCGGCACCAACGACATCCAGACAACGAACTGCAGGGGGTCGTATCCAGGTTGGGCCTGCTGTGCCTTGCGAGCGATCACATTGGATGCCGCCCACATGCTCGCGGCAAGCAGGTTCAGCACGAGGCTGGCAAGAGTGATGCCGCCCGTGGCCTCGCCCGCGACGAAGTTGGCAGCGAAACAAGCCAGTCCGATCGCGGCCAGTGCCAGACCCAGGCGCAGCTGTCCACTGAGACGTTCGTGCAGCAACACAACCCCCAGCAGCGTGGTGAAGAACACCTGCGTCTGCATCAGCACGGACGCCAGCGCAGCCGTCATGCCGATCTGAAGTGCCACGAACAGCAATCCGAATTGCCCGAACTGTGCGAGACCTGCCGGGACCAGCCAACGCCAGGAGAGCTTCGGACGCTTCACGAACAGGATCAACGGCAACACCGCGAAGATGTAGCGGAAGGTGCCGAGCTGGAAAGCCGTGAAGTCACGGAGCGAATACTTCATCGCCACGAAGTTCAGTCCCCAGATGACGACGACGCCAAGCGCCGCGAACAGATCGCGGCCAACAAAAGATGCGTTCTTCATACGGTACTGCCCAGCGGTGCGGGCTGTATCGCGCCCTCAAATGCAGTGGTCAAATCGGAGGCGGACAGCACGCCGCGCAGGCCGATCGCGACCACCGTGTCAGCCGCGGCCCCAGATGGTCCGCGTGCAGCGCGCAACGAACCGTGCCGACCAGCAAATTGCAGCTCGGCCAGCACGTGCTCGTCGGTGCGGACAAGTCCCTTCAGCCGCAGTACGCCGCGCGGCATGGACCTGAGCAACGCACGCAGCGCCTTCGCCTGGAATACAGGTGCGTCCTGCAACGACCAGGTATCGAACAGCTCACCGTGCCGCACGTGGTCATGCCGCGCGTGGTCATGTGCGCCGTGGCCCGCGCAACCGGCGCAAGCAGCGGCATGCCGCTGCAACGGCGAACCCACCAGTTCCGCGGGGACATGTCCGTGCGATGTCTCGTAGCGCGGCGCGCCTGGCGCTTGCGTCTCGAGCCATGCGCGCAGAGACCTCAGTTCGGCCTCGCTCACCTGATCGCACTTGTTGATCACCAGCAGATCGGCCGCAGAAAACTGCCGCGCGACGGTGTCGGCCAGAAGCGGATCGCCTGCCTGCGACCGCACAGTGGCCGCGTCGACGAGCACCAGCACCGACTCCAGCGACAGCGCGGGATCTGCCAGCCCCACTTGCGCAATGCGCCACGGGTCCGACACGCCGCTCGACTCGATCACGATGGCGTCGGGCGGCAGTGGTGACTCGATCACGCCGATCAGCGCAGCCGTGAGGTCGTCGCCGATCTGGCAGCAGACGCAGCCGTTGGTCAGCTCGATGGCCTCGGCGTCCTGCGTCGCGATCAGCGACCGGTCGATATTGATCGCCCCGAAGTCGTTCACCAGCACAGCGATGCGGCGTCCTCCGGATTGCGTCAGCAGATGGTTCAGCAGCGTGGTCTTCCCAGCGCCCAGGAATCCGCCGATCACGGTCAGCGGAATGCGCGCGGCGCCTGAAGCGTTCACGCTCATGCCATCACCGGAAGCGCCATCACGCGCCCGCCAATGACCGTGCCGGCGATGCCGATGTCCTTGAGTGCCATCGGCTCCACGGCCAGCGGATCATCTTCGAGCACGCAGAAGTCCGCGAACTTGCCGACGTCGATCGAGCCGACCAGATGGTCCATCGACAGCGTGAATGCCGCACCCATCGTGATGGCGTAGAGCGCATCCTTCACCGAGATGCGCTCGGATTCGCCCAGTTGCCGGCCCGACGAGGTGATGCGATTGACGGCGCACCAGGCGGTGAAGAGCGGGCCCAGCGGCGTGATCGGCGCGTCGGAGTGGATCGCCAGCGGCACACCGTGCGCCAGTGCCGTACCGCACGCGTCCATGCGGAACGCGCGGTCCGGACCCATCGTCAGTTCCCGATGCGCGTCGCCCCAGTAGTAGATGTGGTTGGCGAACAGATTGGCGCACACGCCCAACTCGGCCATGCGGCGGAACTGCGCGGCATCGGCCATTTGGCAGTGCTGCAGCGTATGGCGATGGTCGGCACGCGGATGCGCTTCGAGCGCTTCCTGAATCCCATCGAGCGCGACCTCGGTCGCCTCGTCGCCATTGGTGTGGATGTGCAGCTGGAAGCCAGCGGCGTGAAAATGCGCGATGGTCGCCTTCAGCTCGGCAGGCGGAAGGATCCAGATGCCGTTCGGCGCACCGTTGAAGTAGCCAGGCCAGCGCACGCGCGCCGTGAAGCCCTGGATCGACCCATCGGCCACGATCTTCACGAGCCCGTAGTGAAGCTTGTCATTGCCCGCAGCCATGCGCGCACGAATCCGTTGGACGCCCTGGTCGCGTCCCGTATTTCCATCCATGCTGATGTAAGCCGGCACGAAGCGCACCGGGAAGTCTTCCTCGGCAGTCACGGTCGCCATCGCCTCGTGGTTCGGATCGGACAGGTCGTTGACCAGGTCCGTCGCCGTGGTTACGCCCGCCAACTGCGCCATCTGGCCGAAGAGCCGCAGGCTGTCGGGAGACGAACCTGCAACGCGAAAGATGTTGCCCGTCAGCCGTGTGATCGGGAACATCGCCGCGAACTCCTGCAGTTCGCCGGTGGGCTCGCCGTCCTCGAAGCGCGCAATGCCCTCGATCTCGGCGTCGCGCGTGATGCCGGCCTGCGCCATCGCCGCCGAGTTCACGTTCATCAGATGCTGGCTGGCATGCAGGATGACCACGGCGCGCGTGGTCGAGACCTGGTCGAGGTGCCTCACGGTCATGCGCTCGCTGCCGAAGAAGATCGGGTCGAAGCCCCAGGCCAGCAGCGGTGCTTTCGGATCGTCCATCGATGCGGAGATCTGCGCCAGGCGGGCAATCACCTCGTCGAAATTCACACAGCCTGTCCAGACCTTGCCATCCGGTGCGGTGCGCGCATGGAAGCCGACGAACGGAAATTTCCAGAGGCCGCCAGCCATCAGGTGGGAGTGGCCTTCGACCAGGCCCGGCATCAGCACCTTGTCGGCGAATCGGGCATCGAGCGTGTAGTCGCCCCAGGCGCCCATGCGGGCCAGATCCCCCACCGCCAGCACCTTGCCTTCGCGGACGGCGACATGCGTTGCCCCCGGCTGCATCGGGTTCATGGTGAGGATCTTGCGGGCCTGGAAAACGGTGGTGACGGTCATGGCGATAACGAACGGTTCGGAATGAAGGGGAGTCAAGCGGCCAACGGCATTGCCGCGGGCGTGATCACGGGCAGCGACAACGGCGCAACGGCGCGGCCATCGATCAGCTCGACCCGGCGGCAACGCACCCAATGGTCAGGCTGGATCTGGACCAGCGGCGGCAGCGCATCGGCGCAGGCGGGCTCGGCGACCGGGCAGCGGCCGGCGAAGCGGCAACCCGGCGGCGGCGAGATCGGGCTCGGCGGATCGCCGATGAGCTTGATGCGCTGCGCCGCACGCGCACGGCCGCCCTTGACGTCGGGCACGGCCGACATCAGCGCCACGCTGTACGGATGCAGCGGCCGCGCAAAGAAGGCCTTGCGCGGCGCACGCTCGACGATCTGGCCCAGGTACATCACGGCGATCTCGTCGCAGATGTGCTCGACAACAGCCATGTCGTGCGAGATGAAGAGATAGGTCAGGCCCAGCTCGCGCTGCAGCTTGACCAGCAGGTTCAGGATCTGCGCACGGATGGCGATGTCGAGTGCCGACACCGGCTCGTCGCACACCACCAGCTCCGGATTGGTGGCCAGCGCTCGCGCGATGTTGATGCGCTGGCGCTGGCCGCCGGAGAACTGGTGCGGGAACAGGTTCTTCTGCTCGGGACGCAGGCCGACCGCGGTGAAGAGTTCGTCCACGCGGCGCGCACGCTCATCCGGCGTGCCGATCTTCATCAGGTCGAGCGGCGCCCTCACCGCCTCGCCCACGCGCTGTCGCGGGTTGAGCGACGAGTACGGGTCCTGGAAGATGATCTGCAACCGCCGACGCGCTTCACGCATCGCATCGTCGCCGAGCAGGCTGAGATCGGTCGCGCCAAGGCGGATGCTTCCGCCGGTCACGGGCGCAAGCCGCATCACCGCAAGCGCAGTCGTCGTCTTGCCCGACCCCGATTCGCCGACAACGGCCAGCGTCGTGCCGCGTCGTACCTCGAAGGACACGCCGTCGACCGCCTTCACGACTTCCGGCGGCTTGAACATGCCGGCGGACGGTCGCGGGAAGTGCACCTTGAGATCCGTGACGCTGAGCAGCACCGGCGGGCGGGATGTTGTTTCTTCGTGGGACATGGTGTGATCGCTCGCTGGTGGACCTTCGGCTTCGCCTTCGGAGGGAGCTCGCTTGGGGCGGCGCGGCGCGGCGCTCATGCTGCGAGCGCCTCTGCGGGATGCGCCAGCTCGTCGAGCAGCCAGCAGGCAGCGCCATGCCGGCCACCGTCCGCGGCTGCAAACAGCGGTGGCACCTGGGCGCAACGCGCGTGCGCATGCGGGCAACGTTCACGGAAGGCGCAACCGGTGCCGAGCTCCCAGATCGACGGCACCACGCCGCTGATCTCCTTCAGCTCGGCACGCTCGTCGAGCTGGCTGCTGCCGAGTTCGGGCAGACAGGCGATCAGGCCCTGCGTGTACGGATGCTGCGGGTTCGATATCACCTGGTCGGTGGTGCCCTGCTCGATCACGCGACCGGCATACATCACGATCACGCGATCGGCCATCTCGGCGACTGCGCCCATGTCGTGCGTGATCAGCACGATCGCCGTGCCCTTCTCGCGCTGCAACTCGCGCAGCAGATCGAAGATCTGCGCTTGCACCGTGACGTCCAGTGCCGTGGTCGGCTCGTCGGCAATCAGGATGTCGGGCTGGCAAGCCTGGGCGATCGCGATCATCACGCGCTGCCGCATACCGCCCGAGAGCTGGTGCGGGTATTCGTCGATGCGGCGCTCCGGTGCCGGAATGCCGACCTGGCGCAGCATGTCGATGGCGCGCTCGCGCGCCCCCTTTGCATCGAGGCCGCGGTGCAGCCGCAGCGATTCGGCGATCTGATCACCAACCGTGAATACCGGATTCAACGAGGTCATCGGCTCCTGGAAGATCATCGAGATGCGGTTGCCGCGCACCTGCCGCATGCGCTCGGGCGAAGCCTTCAGCAAATCCTCGCCCTGGAACAGGATGCGCCCCGCAGCCACGCGGCCGGGCGGCATCGGGATCAGGCCCAACAGTGCCAGCGCGGTCATGCTCTTGCCGCAGCCGGACTCGCCGACCACGCAGAGTGTCTCGCCGGGATCGAGCTCGAAGTCCACGCCGTTGAGCACCAGCGCCTGGCCGCGGCGCGCCCTGAATTCGACCTTCAGGTCTTCGACCTTGAGCAGAGCAGTCATCAACGTTCCCTCAGCTTCGGATTGAGCGCGTCGTTCATGCCGTCGCCGATCAGGCTCACGGCCAGCACGGTCAGGAAGATCGCGATGCCCGGGAAGGCCACGGCCCACCAGCACGACAGCACGTACTGCCGGCTCGAGCCGATCATCATTCCCCAGCTCATCTGGTTCGGGTCGCCCAGGCCAAGGAAGGACAGGCCGGCCTCGAACAGGATGGCGGCGCCGACGGCCAGCGTGGCCGAGACGATCAGTGGCGCAAAGGCGTTCGGCAGGATCACCTTCCAGATGATCCGCGCGTCGCCGGCACCGATCGAACGCTCGGCGCGCACGAACTCGAGATCGCGGTAGCGCATGAACTCGCCACGCGCGAGCCGCGCCGTGCCTGGCCAGCTCACCAGGCCGATCGACAGGGTGACGGTAACCAGCGACGGCGAGAACAGCGTGACCACGACCATCGCGAACAGCAGCGCGGGCAATACCTGGAAGAACTCGGTGACGCGCATCAGCACACCGTCGACACGGCCGCCGTAGTAGCCGGCGAACGCACCGATCGTGATGCCGATCAGGACGGACAGCAGCGCAGAGACGGCGCCGACCAGCAGCGTTGCTCGACCGCCGTACAGCAGCGAGATCATCACGTCACGGCCCAGATAGTCGGTGCCGAACCAGGCTTCGGAGGTGCCCGGCGGTGTGAGCGGCGCGGCGCGGATCTCGAACGGATCGGCGACATAGAGCATCGGGCCGAAGACCGCGAGCAGCACGATCACACCGAGCATGACCAGGCCGACGACGGCGGACGGGTTGCGCACGAACATGCGAAGCGCTTCGGCGAAAGGCGACGGCGCCTTGGCGGCCGGAGCGACGGGACGAAGAGGAAGAGAGGCGCTCATGTCAGCGGGCCTTGATGCGGGGGTCGACCAGTCGATAGCAGAGGTCGGTGAGCTGGTTCATCACCAGCACCACGACCGAGGCGAACAGCAACACGCCCAGCACGGTCGGATAGTCGCGGCGCAGCACCGCCTCGAACGCGAGTCGGCCCAGGCCGGGCCAGTTGAAGACCGTCTCGACCAGGATGGCGCCCGCCATCACGTTGCCGAACTGCAGGCCAAGCACGGTGATGACCGGGAGCACCGCATTGCGCAACGCATGCTTGTAGAGGACGAAGCGTTCGGCCAGGCCTTTGGCGCGCGCGGTACGGATGTAATCCGCGCCGAGAACTTCCAGCATGCTGGCCCGCGCCAGCCGGCTGTACTGCGCGAGATACACCAGGCCGAGCGTGATCGACGGCAGCACCAGGTGGTGTGCGACGTCGAGCACGTCGGCCAGGCTGCCGGCACCACTCGAATCGATGGCGCGCATGTCCGAGATCGGAAAGATCGGGAAGGCCGCGGCGAACACGATGACCAGCATCATTCCGGTCCAGAACACCGGCGCCGCGAAGCCGACCATCGACAGCACCGTGATCGCCTGCGACAGCCAGCCGTTGGGCTTGCGTGCCGCCAGCACGCCCAGCGCCGTGCCGGCCAGAAAGGCCCAGAGCACCGAGCACAGCACCAGCAGCAGCGTGGCCGGGATCCGGTCGGCGATCAGGCCCGAGACCGGCAGGTTGAAGAAATACGAATAGCCCAGGTCGAGCTGCGCGACCCGCACGAGATACACGCCGAGCTGCACCGGCAGCGGCTTGTCGAGCCCGTAGCTCTGCCGCAGCTCGGCCTTGAGTTCTTCGGACATGCCGCCGCTGGCACCGGCAATGGTCTCGACCGGGTCGCCCGGTGCGGCGTGCACCAGGGCGAAGTTGAGCACCACGACCGCGATGACCAGCATCAGGGCCTGCAGCAGGCGTTGGGCGATGAAGCGCAGGACGTTCATGGAAGTGGCCGGCTCGGGTCGTGTCGCTTACTTGAAGTACACCTCGTCCATGGGCGATGCGGGGCCCCAGATCGTGGTCGGCACGTTGGCCACCTTCTTGGTCGTTGCGGTGTAGTACGGCGTAAGGTTGATATAGACGATCGGCACGTCGTCCGTCACCAGCTTCTGGAAGGTCGCGTAATAGGCCTTGCGCTTGACCGGGTCCAGCAGCGAGCCGGCCTGGTTCAGCAGTTCGTCGACCTTCGGGTTGTTGTATGACTGGGTGTTGGTCCAGATGATCGGCTTGATGTTGGTCGACAGGTACGTGCGGTGCACGCCGATCACCGGATCGCCCCAGTTGAAGACGGTGTCCATCGTCATGTCGAAGTCGTGCGAGGCGATGCGCTTGGCCCAGGTCGGGAAGTCGGCCGAGGCACGGACTTCCACCGTGATGCCGACCTTCTTCAACTGCGAGCGCACGTACTCCGCCACGTTCTTCTGCTGCTCGTCGCCGCCCGGCAGATAGTCGATGGTGAGCTTCAGGCGCTCGCCGTTGGCACCCGGCTTGTAGCCGGCCTCATCGAGCAGTGCCTCGGCCTTCTTCAGGTCGAGCGTGTAGGTCCGCTGGAGCGGGTTGTAGCCGGGCAGGCTTTTCGGGATCGCGCCGTGCGCCTGGGAGCCCTTGCCGCGCCAGACGTCGGCGATGAAGCCCTTGTAGTCGAACGCGTAGGCGAAGCCCTTGC
>CAIQMJ010001042.1 GCA_903872875.1 uncultured Variovorax sp. | reverse complement strand
TTCTCTGGACGCGTTCCCAAACGCCTAAGCCCCTCCTCCGTTCGGAAAATGCACCATTTTGTGTATTTACCCATCGCAGCGGGCATGCTCATTGCATCAAAAGCGTTATGCTGCGCCCCGCCCCATGAGTCTGTTTTTATTCAAGCGCTTTGCGACGCTGATCGGTACGCTGATTGGCGCATCGATCATTGTTTTCCTCGTCCTGGAGATCCTGCCCGGCAACGCCGCGCAGATGCTCATGGGTCCCGACGCGTCCCCGGACGCCGTCGCGGCCCTGGCCACCAAACTCGGACTCGATCAGCCCGCGTGGACACGCTACTGGCACTGGATCGGCGGGCTGCTCACCGGCAACCTGGGTGACAGCTACGCTTACAGCTCGCCGGTTCTCGACCTGATCCTGGAACGCCTGGCACTCACCGTGCCGCTCGCAATGCTGGCGATGGCGCTGACCACGGTGCTGGCGCTGCTGGTCGGCGTGACCGCTGCCGCGCGCCACAACAAGATGGGCGACGTCGGCCTGATGGGCCTGACGCAGGTCGGCATCGCGATCCCGAACTTCTGGTTCGCGATCCTGCTGATCCTGGTGTTCTCGGTGCAACTGCAATGGTTCTCGGCCGGCGGCTTCGACGGCTGGGGCGAAGGCGTGTTCGCCGGCCTCAAGGCGCTGCTGCTGCCCGCGTTGTCGCTCGCTGTGGTACAGGCGGCGATCCTCGCGCGCATCACGCGCTCGGCGGTGCTCGAGATCATGCGCGAGGACTTCGTCCGCACCGCGCGGGCCAAGGGCGTATCGCAGCGCGCCGTGCTCTGGACCCACGTGCTGCGCAACGCCATGATTCCGGTGATCACGGTGATGGGCATGCAGTTTTCGGAATTGCTGGCCGGCACCATCGTGGTCGAGAACGTGTTCTACCTCCCTGGCCTCGGCCGGCTGATCTTCCAGGCGATCAGCAATCGCGACCTGATCGTCGTGCGCAACTGCGTGATGCTCCTGGCGGCGATGGTCGTGATCGTCAATTTCGTGGTCGACGTGCTGTATGCGGTGATCGATCCCCGCATCAAGGCGAGCGACATATGATGCCCCCCCGCTTTTCAATCCGCTCCGCTTCGTGTAACTCGACCCCCCCGGGGGGAAGCGCGGCCCGCCTTGCGGCCGCCCGGCGCCGCCCGCTATGAGTAGCATGCTTCCCACCACCGCCGCACCGACGGCAGCGGCCTTCAAGGTTCCAGGTTTCTGGCGCCGTGCGCTCAGGCATCGCAGTTTTGTCTTCGGCGGCGTACTCACGCTGCTGCTGTTGCTGGCTGCAGCCGTCTCGCTCGTCTGGACGCCTTGGTCGCCCTACGAGATGGACATGCCGAACAAGTTGCAGGCACCGAGCCTCTCCCATTGGCTCGGCACCGACACCTTCGGCCGCGACGTTGCCTCCTTGCTGCTGGTCGGCGCGCGAGCGTCGATCCTGGTCGGCGTGATCGCGGTCGGCATCGGCCTGACGGTGGGCACCGCGCTCGGCCTGCTGGCGGCCGCGCGGCGGGGCTGGATCGAGGAAGCGATCATGCGTTTCACCGATTTCACGCTGGCCTTCCCCGCGATCCTTTCCGCCATCATGCTGACCGCGGTATTCGGCGCCGGCATCGTGAACGCCATCATCGCGATCGGCATCTACAACATCCCGACCTTCGCGCGCATCACGCGCGCATCCGCCAACGCGATCTGGTCGCGCGAGTACATCGCCGCCGCGCGCGCCTGCGGCAAGGGCGGGTTCTCGATCACGATGCAGCACGTGCTGCCCAACATCTCGGCCGTGCTGATCGTGCAGATCACCATCCGCTTCGCTATCGCCATCCTGGCAGAGGCCGCGCTGTCCTATCTCGGCATGGGCACGCAACCGCCGCAGCCCTCATGGGGCCGCATGCTCAGCGAGGCGCAGACGATGATGTTCCAGGCGCCGTTGCTCGCCGTGTTCCCCGGCATGGCGATCGCGCTGGCGGTGCTTGGACTCAACATGCTGGGCGATGGCCTGCGCGACCTGCTCGATCCACGCCTGGCCCGCGCACGCTGAACATGAACTACCCCCACGCTCATCACTTCGTGTATCGCTGCCCCCCGAGGGGGCGCTCAGCGCCCTTCGGGCGGCCGGGCGGGCGCTGAACATGCCTCTCCTCGAAGTCAACGACCTCCACATCGGCCTGCAGACGCAGCGCGGGCCAGCCGAAGCCGTGCGCGGCATCGGTTTCTCGCTCGAACGCGGCGAAACGCTGGGC